>JAHWHA010000133.1 GCA_019323665.1 Candidatus Woesearchaeota archaeon
CTAGAGGCATTGCAGATTATCAAATCAGAGGGGATTGCCAAACCTATTTTGATTGGCAATAAGGATAAGGTGCTTGCCAGGCTTAATGAGCTGAAGCTAAATAATGAAGGAATTGAGATTATTGATCCTAATAATTTTGACAGGTTTGAGCAATATGCCCAGAAGCTTGCTGAGCTGCGAGCAAACAAAGGTATAACTATTGAGAAGGCCCGTGAGACTCTTAAAGATGTGGTTTATTTTGGGACGATGATGGTTTATATGGGCGATGCAGAAGGCTTGATAAGCGGGAGTACTCATTCAACTGCCAGAACCGTACTGCCTGCTCTGCAGATTATTAAAACTAAAGAGAAGTTCCATAAGGTTTCTGGGCTTTTTCTAATGATTCTTGATGACCATATTTTGCTTTTTGCAGACTCTGCCATAACAATAGACCCAGATGCGAAAGACTTGGCAAAGATTGCCTTGGACAGCGCGCAGAGTGCCCGCAAGTTTGGGATTGAGCCTCGTGTGGCAATGCTGAGCTTCTCGACACATGGCTCTGCAAAACATCCTTTTGTTGATAAGGTTGTTGAGGCTACTGCCATTGTGAGGGAAGAGGATCCCAACTTGCTTATTGATGGAGAGCTGCAGGTTGATGCTGCGCTTGTTCCTCATGTTGCCAAGTTAAAGTCACCAAATGCAGCTATCCAAGGTGATGCCAATGTGCTTATATTCCCTGATCTTAACAGCGGCAACATGGCCTACAAGCTGGTTGAAAGGCTTGGCAAATTTAAGGCAGTCGGCCCAATACTGCAGGGTTTGAATAAGCCTGTGAATGACCTGAGCAGAGGCTGTAGTGTGCAGGATATTGTTGATGTGACTGCTATAACTGTTGTTGAGGCGCAGGGTAATTAGATGGCTGCTGGTGTGCTTTTCGGTATCGGAGCAGCTCTTGGATGGGGTGCTGCTGATTTTCTTGCAGCTAGGGCAATTAAAAATAGTGACAGCCTCAAAACAGCTTTCTGGACACAATTAATAAGCTTCTTAATGATGCTTTTACTTGTCCCCTTTTTCCCAAAATTTGTTATATTCCCATGGAAAGCTTTGCTGCTAATTGCAGTAGCCACTGTTTTCAGTGTTGCCGCATTCCTATTCTTTTATCGAGGCCTTAGCGTAGGAGAAATCTCTGTTATTGCACCTGTGTCATATACCTATCCAGTTCTACCTGTGATAATAGTGACGCTGTTTTTTGGTGAGCACCTTAACCTGGTTCAATTAGGAGGGATTGCAGTCACAGTCATTGGTACAGTTTTGGTGTCATTCAAATACTCTGAGTTGCACGCAAAGAAAAACCGAGCACTAGCCAAGGGCATAGAGTTTGCTTTACTGGCAATGGTGCTTTGGGGAATTCATGTTGTTTTCCTTGATCAAATCATATTACATTATGACTGGTACTTTTCCCTACTCTATGTTAGGCTGTTTATGGCTGTCTTTCTGTTTGCCTATAGTGCACTGAGCAGAAACTCGCTGAAAATCAGTGGAAATTTTCGTATAGCTCATATTTTCTTACTAGTAGGTTTCCTGGAATTTGCTGCATTTGTTTTTTTTGGCTGGGGCATAAGCTTGGATTTAACTTCTATTGTAGCTCCTGTAGCTGCTGCGGCACCAGCAATAACAGTTGGTTTAGCAAAAATTATTAATAAGGAAAGGCTTGAATTTAACCAGGATACCGGTGTTTTGTTAATCCTTATAGGATTAGTGGTGCTGGCTTTGTAGGGTAAAATGAAAATACTTGTCTTGAACTCTGGGTCGTCGTCTTTGAAATACAAGCTATTTGAGATGCCTGCCTGTAAAGTTGTTGTGGAAGGCCATATTGATGGGATAAAGCTTGACACTTGTAAATATATTGTCAATGGTGATTCAAAGCCTGTTGCCTGCGATAGCCATGAGAAGGCTGTGGAGCTGTGCATGGACACCCTACAAAAGGTATGCAATATCCATGAGATTGCGGTTATAGGGCACAGGGTGGTGCATGGAGGCGAGTATTTCAGGGAGGCTGTGGTTATTGATGACAAGGTTAATGAAAAGATTAATGAGCTGAAAGAGCTTGCTCCTCTGCATAACCCCCCAAACCTGGAGGGTATTTATGCTTGCCAGAAGATACTGCCACATGTTAAGCAGGTAGCTGTGTTTGACACTGCATTTCACAACACTATTCCAAAGCAGGCTTTTTTATATGGCATCCCTTATGAGTATTATACTAAATACAAAATCAGAAAATACGGTTTCCATGGCACTTCACATAAATAAGCGGCAAACAAGGCTAATGAGGTACTCAAAAGGAATCTAAAGATTATTACATGTCATCTTGGTAATGGTGCTTCTATCACTGCTGTTAAAGACATGAAATCACTTGATACCACAATGGGATTCACGCCTTTGCAGGGTCTTATTATGGGCACCCGTTCAGGTGATATTGATGCCGAGATTGTCGCATATCTGATGGAAAAAACTGGGAATGATGCAAGAAAAGTGATCTGGGAGCTTAATCACATCTCAGGTTTAAAGGGTATTTGTGGTGAGTCTGATGTTCGCACTATCCATCAGAAAGCTGTTGGAGGGGATGATAGAGCTCAGCTTGCGCTGGATATGTTTGTGTACAGGGTTGTGCATTACATTGCATCCTACAACACGCTCCTTGAAGGAGCAGACGCTATTGTTTTCACTGCTGGGATTGGAGAGAATGCCGGGTTTATTAGAGAGAATGTATGTGAAGCACTGGGCCATTTGGGGGTGGAGTTGGATAAGGAAAAGAACATGGCAAATGAATTAATTATTTCTACACCCAAATCAAAGATTTCTGTGCTTGTTATTCCTACCAATGAGGAAGAGCAGATAGCTAGTGAGTGTATGGAACTCCTTTAATTAATATATAAAGAGAAAGGATAACCCTAAAAGGGGATCTCAACTTGTTCATCTTTGGGTAATAGAGGTGGTGGGGGAACTTTATAATTAAAAGTATCCATTGCCTCGCTACTCATGTTTTCAAGC
>JAHWHA010000134.1 GCA_019323665.1 Candidatus Woesearchaeota archaeon
CTTCTTCTGGCTTGTAAGCTTTTCATAAACATCCAGGATATGTGTCTTGATGAGAGCCTTATTCACAGCATAACTCTCTGGAAAATTATTATAGAGCTGCTCAACCTCCCCATATATCTCCTCTGCTCTATTAATATCATGTTTTGAAACTGCACTGTCAATCTCTTTCAGTTTATGCTGAATCTCCCTGGTTAGCCTGTCCACCTCCTTCTTGTGAGCACCCTTGATATTTACAGAGAGGTCCCTGTTGAGTTTGGTAAGCTTAATATCAAAGTCCTTCTTAACATTGTTGAGACCTGTGGGGAGCTTCTCATGATATTTTTTTATCTCCTCATAGATTCTTTGCGCCTGTTCATATCTGCCTTTGCCGATATCCTCATAGGCTTTCTCAAGCAGTTGGTTAACTCTATGGGTAAACTCAGGAAAAACATCCGGGATCTGGAAATCTTCAGTACTTTCGTCCACTTCTACAACTTTGTCTTTATGTTCATCTTCACTGAATTTGGTGCGCGGTGTATATTCATATCTCAATTCCTGTTTTTTAGGTAGTTTTTCACCTGTCTTCTCGCCAGCAATACTTGAGACTAAATAGGGTGTTGTAAGCTTATACTTTATCGAAAGCGCCCCTTCTTCCTCAAGATAATTAGCCCACGCTTCAAGTGTGCGCACTGGGACATTAAGCTTGGAGGCAGCATCACTCAATGAGATCTCCTTTACCTGGTCAACAAGCTTTACAAGCTCATCAACATCAGTGCTGATGGTGAAGCTATGATCAATTCTCTGCTCCTCCCCGTACTTAGAATTAGGCTCTTTCTCCTCCATACACTTTCACTCTCTTTTCCGCTTGCACTTGAATCATATAGATATATTTCGCAAAATCTACAGTGAGTATAATTACCAAAATATATACCAGTATATAAAAGTTTTGAAAGCATACATTTGCAAAATCCAAAACCTTTAAAAGCAGGGTGGCATTCGATACACTGCTGGTAATAAGGCTAATAGGTGGTTTTTTCAAGCTTAAGAGGTTATATTGGATATGGTTGAAGTAAAAGCTTTCAATATGTGGAGTGTTCAGGGAATAAAGATTGAAGATGAAGGTTTGAAGGATTATATAAACCTAGAGCCCAGATTTGTGCCTAAAACAGGCGCACGCTATGCCAAATCCAGATTCCACAAATCAAAAACCTTTATTGTTGAAAGGCTTATGAATAAGCTAATGGTACCAGGCCACAAGGGCAAGAAACATTTCAGGACTTCTTATAAGGCAACAGGAAAAGGCAACACAGCCTACCAAGTGGTGGAAGACACCCTAAAGATAATTGAGAAGAAGACCAAACGCAACCCTGTAGAGGTACTTGCAAAGGCAGTGGAGAATGGAGCTCCAAGAGAGGAAATAGTCACTATAGAGTATGGTGGCGCACGATACGCAAAGGCAACAGAGTGCGGTCCGCAGAGAAGGGTTGACCTGGCGCTTAGACACATTGTTCAAGGTGCATATGCACGCTCGTCCAAACGCAAGACTTCAGCTGCAGAGGCACTCGCAGCAGAGCTTATTGATGCCTATAATCTCGAGGCCTCATCCAACGCAATCTCCAAGAAAAGGGATTTGGAAAGGCAGTCTGATTCTAGCAGGTAAAGATAATTTAAGAAAATTATTTTTAAATCATATAGCTCTCCAGAACACAACATCAAAAAAAATTGTCATCAATTTATATTACAAAACTGAACAACTTCATCAGCATAACCGCGATAACCACTCCAAGCACAAAGCCGATGCAAACACCAACAACCAAGTTTGTCATTGCGCTGCCAACGTCACCAGACTGCTTCTTAAGCTGTGCAATCCTCTTCGAAACAATCTTGAGTGCTTTCTTCTTGCTTGTCACTCCCACCAGCTTGTTGCTCAGCATATCGTCCTTGATGATTTCGCTAACCCACCTTGCGAAATCATTCTTCTTTTCATTTGCATGTTGTTTGAAGCATTCCTCACTCATAATCTCGAGAGCCTCTTTCAACTCAAAAATACTCCTGATCTCGATAGAAGTGTTCTGCAACTTGAAAGCATGCTCAGGACTCACATCACCAAGCAACCGTGTTGTTTGACTACCCTCCATTTTGACACCCTCTTTTTCTGATATATATTACAATTATGCAATATTAATAATATTTTACTAAATATAAACCTATCGAATCAAATATCCAAAACTATCTTTTTCTCACCCTCTTCCTTTTTGGCCTTTTTTGAGCTTTGCCTCTCCTTTGGGCTTTCCTGACCACTCTCTTTTTTGTTTTCCTTCTAGCTTTTGTAGTCTTTCTTGGCCTGCTTTGTTTTGCCTTTTTTGTTTTAGCTGCACTCCTTTTTCTTTTGGATGGTCTTCTCTTCACAGCTCTTTTTTTAGTTTTTCTCCGAGTCTTTTTTGGTTTTTTCTTTGGTTTAGATCTCCTCTTCACAGGCTTTCGAACCCGCTTTTTAGGTTTCTTCCTTATGGTGCGTTTACGCTTAGCAGCAGCAACCCGGTATTTCTTGACAAGCTCCCTAGATTCATCAACTTTCTCATTCAATTTTCTCACCAAGGTGTCTTTGGTCTTTATTCTGCTTATCTCCCTTGCGAAATCATTGTCACCAATCTTATCCTTCACCCAGTCGCTGAAATCATTCTTGTACTTATTCACATGATATCTAAATACATCATCATCCACTCTCTCCAGAGCTTGTGCCAGGGTATTGAGGCTCCTCAAATCCTCATTAGTGCATAACCAGAAGCTGTCTTTTCCTCCAACAACTTTCAACAACCTCTTTGCCCTAGCTAGACTCATACTCTTTCCCATCAGCCCATCATCCTCACCAAATGCCTAAGAATGAAAACCTGGTGTCGATTTTTTGAAGAAGTTCTGGCAAGCTTCTCAGCAAGCTCTCTCTCACCAAAAACATCCCTCACCCAGACCTCAAAGTCATTCTTGCCTGGATTGACATGATGATTGAACACATCATCACTCATATCCTCAAAGGAGTCTGCAAGTTCAAGCAGACTCCTTAGAGGTTTCCCATCACAAAGAATGAAAAACTTGCTATGGTCTGTGCAACCTTGTGCAGCATCATCCATGCACACTTTATTTTTGTCGAAAATATTCATTTTAATCCACCTTTATACTAATGCCTTTGCCTCCTCAACAACTTTATTGATATCGCTGTTACCCAACTCACGTACCCGAGTAACAACATCATTTATGATATTCATATAGGAAATGAAAGCATCATAAGGATTGTCGTAAGGATTGAAGTACTTGTGCACATCCCCATCGCTGAACCATTTAGTGCACATGTAATAAAAATGATCACTTGTCTGCAACTTTCTCCATGCCTCAATCAGCCTCACATCTTTTGTGTCAAGCACCGCTTTCTGCAGCTGATAAAGCTCGCGTGTAGCAGCATGCTGCATCGGATTACCCAGCCATGCACTTACGTCCCTTTCAACATCAGCCCACGAAACAATGTACGGAACGTCAAGCTCAGCTACGCTGTCATATCTTTTTAACACCTCAGAACAGGTAAGGAAATTGTTGTCAGGATGCCTAAGCAGCTCATCAGGGAGTGCAGCCATGAATTTGAAAATCCCAGTGCTGCTCCACTGATGCTCACCAAAGGTCTCATAATCCATAAACAGATTCACTGTGTTTCCGTTCCCGTTTGATGCATTTACCCATTGTGCGTACTTCTCAACGTTGAGAGGCCACTCTCTCCATGAGCGCTCAGAAAACCTGAAGGCAATATCATCGCTTAGTCTGTAATTTTTAAGCAGTAGCTTAATCTTATTTGTGCCTTTTGGCGAATAAATGAAGTTAGGTGAACGCCACCCTAGCACATGATCTGCACCTTCGGCAAGCACTCCAATGTAACCAAGCTGCTCTGCAACCCCTGCTAATTCATTGTTATAGATAAGCTCAGTGTTCCTGAAAACTTTTGGTGTTTTTTTGAAAACAGATCTGATTTTGCGTTTATGCATATCAATCTGTGCTTTGAATTCATCTCTGCAATAGAGGAAAGCAAGCGAGTGGTGATATGTTTCACTGAGCACCTCAACATTTCCCGTCTTCACAAGCTCTCTGAAAGACTCCAATGCCTCAGGTGCATACTGCTCAAGCTGCTCCAGCAATACACCTGAAAAAGAGAAGCTGCACTTGAAATCCCTCCTGGCAATTAAACTCATAATCAAGTTGTTCATAGGGATATAGCACTTGCGTGCAACCTTTTCAAGTACCTCAATATTCTTTGCACTGTCAAAATACTCTCGATTCTGCCCAATATCAAAAACACTGAAGCGTCTCAGCCTATATGGCTGATGCACCTGAAAATAAAAGCACACACTAACCATACTCAACCCCCAACTAATCTATCGTAGACTTCACAGCACTTCCTTGCAGATTCATCCCAATTAATTCTCTTGATATCAGCAAATGCGTTTTCAGATAAAGTCTGCGCAAGCTCTCGGTGATTCAACACACCGATAATCTTGTTGGCCATCTCATCCACATCCCAGAAATCCACTTTTAGACAATGGTCAACAACCTCTGAGACACCTGACTGTTTTGAGATTATTGCA
>JAHWHA010000135.1 GCA_019323665.1 Candidatus Woesearchaeota archaeon
CGGCAGCTCCAAATCACCATCCATGAAAGTCACAACATCCCCAGTTACATATTGAAAACCTGTTTTCAGAGCATAACCCTTGCCCATATTCCTGGAATAGCCTACAACTCTCACATGCTCTGAATCAACAAGCATCGCCTCCTCTCTTGTAGTGTCAGTGCTACCATCATCCACAACAATGATCTCAAAGTTAGCACCATACTTTTTAAACTCCTTTATGCACTCATGCAGATTTCTGTAAATATATTCTCCAGTATCATAAACAGGAACTATTACTGACAGCTTGTACATTGTTCACCCCCAGCTCTCTTGACACGGTGATCAGCATCAAACCGAAAAGCATCGCATTCACCACCACCATTATCTTGACAATCTCAAGTATTGAATTATGGAACACAAAAATCCCAGTAATCTCAACCAGTAATGAGAACAATACAAAATATACAAACCTCTTCCTCTTCATGGCAAGATTATAAACAACCAGCACATTATTCAGACTATAAAACCCAAGAGCCAGTCCGAACAACCCTATTAGGTGCGTAATTTCATAGCTGCTCCCATACAATATACTTACAATAAAGGTTGGGATTGTGAAATACACCACCACTGAGACCCCAGACACAAGTAAAACATAGAGGAGTGTTGACCTTAAGATTTTTGAGGCATCTTCCTTCCGCTCATGCAGCTCAGATGCCTTTGGGAACATAACAGAATTCACAGCTCCTGAAACAAAAAGTACTATCTTGGCTATCACTGACGCTGCAATATAATAGCCTGCTTCAACCGGTGGCATGAAGTGCTTCACGAGCAGCACATCAACATTGATTATAAGAATCAGCAATACATTGCCAAAAAACACTGGCGAGAGATATTTTATTATATTTATCCTGTTGATCTTGGCTTGTTTGGAGAGCATAATTTTACGTGTTGATATCAAATATAGCAGGATACCAGTCAAGGCTGCTATTATTAGACCAATAAGTGCACCCTCAACTCCAAAACCCAGAAGTACAAGAGCAACCCCAAAGACAAGTTTTGAGAAAGTGGCCACAACGCTTATCACACTGGTCCACTTGAAGCTTTGCAGCCCGTTCAGAACACCATTGAATATCGGGCCAATTAGAGTGAAAAATCCATAAATTCCCACCAGTATCACAGGCACTACTGAATCTATCCTAAGGAAAGATGCAATATTGCTGCTGAACAGCGCGAATAATCCAAACAGTATGACACTTGCACCTATAACTAATTTCAGCGTGCCAAGCATCAAGAGCTTTATTTTCCCCAAATCCTTGCTGACAGAGAACTCTGTTGTGAACCTCGAGATAACCCAAGTTATGGAGCTACCCATTACACCAATAATATAAATAAATGCAAATAAGGAGCCAAGCACACTGTATTTTTCAGGTCCCAAGGCACGCCCCATGAATAGCTGGTAGAGATAGTTGAACAGGTTTCCCATCATAGAGGCAATAACAACTACAGCACTGTGCTTGAGAAGTTTGTTATTCTTATTAAGATGGTTACTGATATACTTATTCATATTTTCCTCTGTTTATCTGTTGTTTAACCTGTCCAACAGAGCCCTCTGTACAAAATACCTAATAGAAGGGTACTCCAGTCTATTGGCTTCAACATATTCTTTCAATTTGCTGTAGATTTCTGTGTCAATGTCTACATTGACCATTACTCTCACCCCCTTTCATACACACATTATATGTTAAATCCATATAATCTATATATAAATCTTTCAAGTCACTTAATGGTGGGAAAATTTTATATACAAGTGGTTGTAAAGTATAAATATTAAAACATAAGAGGTGTAACAGATGAAACCAAAACGAGCAATATTTTTTCTTATTTGCCTTTTGGCAGTTGCCCTGGCAATTGCACAGTCTGAGAACGCAGACCCAGTTGGGATATCAGAGCCAGCTGGTTCAGATCAGGAGCCTGCACAAACAAAAGTTACAACAGAAAACAAAGGAGAGGACATCCAGATTCAAAACCAGCAGCAGGTAGAGACAAACAATCCTGAGGCTGGAGAGCAGGTTAACACACAGGAGCAAACCCAGCTGCAGTCAGGCTCCTACACAACAGAGGAAGGCAAGCAGGTTAGAGTTGAGGAAAAGACAAATAATAGGATTGAGATAAGGTCAGGGGAAGCAACTGCTGAATCAGCCATGGAAATGACACAGCAGCAGACCGAGCAGGGAACCAAGCTTCAGGTACAGCTGAGCAATGGACGAAACGCCGAAGTCAAAATAATGCCTGATACAGCATCAGAAAGGGCAATAGAGAGGCTGGAGCTCAAGAACTGTGTGGCAGAAGAAGGCTGCACAATAGAGCTGAAAGAAGTGGGCCAGGGTGAACAGGTTAAAGCAGCCTATGAAGTTAAAGCAGAGAAGCAAGTCAGAGTGCTCGGGCTATTCAAGGCAAAAATGCAGGTTGAAGCCCAGGTTGACGCTGAGAACGGCGAGGTTATTAAAACCCGAGGTCCATGGTGGGCTTTCCTCACAGTAAATGCAGAAGAATAAAAATAAATATTATATTTTATTATTATTATTTATTTCGCACGATAAATCTCGCAAAAACCTTCAACCTTGTCAACTAAATTTTCTGGATCTTCTCTCTGGCCAGTCTCCAGTACATAAAACTCTCCATCCCTGCTGACATAGCCATATCTCTTTCCAAAC
>JAHWHA010000136.1 GCA_019323665.1 Candidatus Woesearchaeota archaeon
ATGTTGGTGCTGTTCATCTTAACGGGCAAGAGTTGTTGCTCAAAAATGAACATGATGCTGTTGGCCAGACACTACATGTTTATCAGAAAAGGGAATTTGTGGATGAGAACTCTATCCAGCTGCTGATGTTTGCATTTTTTAACAAGCACAATGTTGAGTTGCCCAGCAGTGTTCAGAATAATCCTGCTTTTGTGGATGGACTCATGGTGCATTATAGGGATTGCATTACAGAATACCCGAGCGGCTATGACTGTATCGGTTATACAAAAGAGGTTATTTACAGGGCTGGGTATCCAGAATTAGTAGATTATGTTGATTTGGTTGCCATGATTTTTGATGAGCAATTTGCATCTTATGAGGAATCTGAAGACAAACCTGTTTATATGCACCATGACACCTATATCCTTGATTTGGATGGGAGGAATAGTGTTGATGTCGAGAATTTGTATGCTTACAGCAAAGGCAACCTGCTTATTGACCAGCACCAAGTAGATATGTCAGGGCTTTTTGCGCAGTATGCAAACGAAAAATATTTTCTCAAAGCCATGGAGGAGGCTGAGGAGCTTTGCGTTGACTGCAGTGAAACACAGAAGCAGCAATTTGTGCTTTCAAGACTTGAGTTTGCCAGGTCCCAGATATTTGCTGAGCAGAAGATTCATGAGTTGAACGGTCTTATAAATTACGTGAGAACTGATAAGATAAAAGACTGGGACAGGTGGGTGGATGAAGGGTTTGTGCAGAAGAGGTTCAGGGTACGCGCTGCTGGTGGGGATTTCAAGGACTCTTTTAGTATGGGTGAGTTTGAGAATCAATTGTTCAGTGATTTAAAATCAATGGAGAAAGCCAAGCAGGGTCTTGAACAGATTGATGATTTATACAGCGAGGGAATGAGTTATTCAGATATTGAGATATCATATGGTAGCAGCAGTGTGGAGATTACCAGAGCGTTTAATTTACCCTCAATGAAGGCTGCAAAAGGTTTGGATGAGATTCATGCTGCAATTAGTGATTATAATACATTCATTCAAAATGGAAAATACTACACTATAAATAAAGCTGGGAAGCAGGTGCCTTTGGCAATCTATAATGAGGATCTAAACGTGGCATTACCATTGGGTAGCCAGGAGGAGATAGCATCTTCAAAAATGGCTCTAATTCAAGCGGGTATTGAGGATTTTAGGATTATGGGATATTATGAACAAGCATTTGAGTATCAGATTATGCTTCTGGACTACACAGGAGTCAGACCTGAGGACAGGCAATTGTTATTAGGAAGTTTGGAGGATATACATTTATTTGATGGCAGTGGAGCTGATGACTTGAGGTATGACAGCAGTTATTATGATGTCATATTTATTGAGAATAAGGAAGGTGAGTCAACGTATTATACCAGATATATTCTTCCAAAGCAACTCAAGAAAAGGATAGGTGAAGGGGCCTATGAGGATACTCTAATTAAGGATATAATTCGAAACAAGGCTGATTTGGAGGAAGAGCAATGCAAAGCAGAGTTAAATGAGTGGCTTATTGAATTAACTCCTGATACAGCTGTTGAACTAGCTGCAAACATTATCCCTACAGCATGGGCTGTTAAGAGGGGTGGAATGATTATTAGTGCTGCAACCGGTGAGATTTCAGCCGGCCACATAATCAAAAACATAGCCAAATTGTTTGTTTCTGGCGCAACAGGTGTTGATTTTTATGGTGCTGAGGCTGGCACGAGAGCATTCAGTAGAGCTCTTGCAGTTGGCGATGATCTTGACATAGTGACAAAGCGTAATCTGTTGCAGCAAGTGCGCTCAGAAATACATAGAATCAGGGACATAAGAGGTGCGTTTTCCTGGGGTGATGAGATCACAGATTATGCCCTAAGGGAAATTGATGATATTGTGCCATGGAAATCTGTGGAATATGGTGATTTGGTTAGGCTTGATGGTATAGGTGCCAATCCAACAGTCATCCGCCAGGTTGACAAGTTCGGATCAATAAATACACCGGTGTTTGTGATTGATGATTCAGTAAGACAGAGTCTCAAAGATGTGAATCAACTGTCAAGATCCTATGATGCCATGGTTGAATTCAGGATTTTGACTACAACAGAAATTTTGCCAGATGGCAGGTATGTGGCCAAACTGACAGAAGTAACAGGGGCTCCAGACGGAATAATTATTTTTAGGGCCCAATCTACAAGAGGTGCAGAATTCCTGGAAAGATTTGGTTATGGCAAACCAAAGCTACAGAATCTTGCACCTGAACGCCTGGCAGATGAGTTAGCGTCTTCAGGTGTACCTTTGCGAGAGGTAGTAAGTGAGGAGTCTTATGCTTCATTGCAGAAACTGGCACAGACAAAATGGGATGATGTACCAGTTGATCCATCAAGGGTGTTGAGCGGCTATAAGGAAAAAGGAATACAGTTGCAGGTTTCCTCACCTGGCTATGTTAAATCCTACAATAGCCAATTTAACCCAACAGATATAATAGTGCACACTCATCCCAGTTACATTGCGCCAAAAAGTGAAGGTTACACGCTTGCTGTGGCTCCTTCGAAACTAGATTATCAGGAGTTCCATGCGATGTTTAATGGAAATAAAGAAGATTGGATTGCAGGTGGTGTATTAACAGACTCAGGAAATCCTGAAAATCCTCTACTTGCTCTGGTAAGGCCCAGCAGGACTCCGGAGCAACCTACATCTCTTACGTTCCAAAAGCTGATATGGGATCCGAAGACAGATGAACCTGGTAAATTTGTAGTATCATTGGTTGGGCAGCTACCTGAATAGCTGCAAACTATATCACGGCTCTTAGACTATTCACACTCTTCACTGCCTGCAGATAGCCTTCTGCAACCTTTGTCTGCTTGACCTTATCAATCCTGCTTTTGAGTTCTGAGAAAAAGGCTGTGAGCTGCCTGGTTGTATCAGCAATATCCTTTATGACAACCTTGACTTTCTCTTGCTCAAATCTTTCGCCGTCGTACTTTGTGCTTGCCGACTTTTGAATACTCGAAATATCCTGCAAGATTTCCTTTGCATGCTGCCCCGAGTCACTTGGCTGCAGGCTTTTATGGAACTCTTTCTCCTTGCCATCATTAAATCTCACAGCAACTTCTGCAGAATAATATCTTGGGGAGAATGAGGTAACTCTAATAGACTGTATGCTTATATGCACAATCCTCATTTGTCGCGTTTGTTGAAAAGTGAAAATTTTGAGACTTCAAACTTTTGAGTCTTGAATTTATCTTCTTGTGGTTCTGGTGGCTGTGGAAGTGTTTTGTGGTAATGCTCCAGTGTTTTGAGGAAAAGCTCAATCTCGCACATTGCACCGCGGAGCTCTGCCTGCTGCTCAAGCTTCATTGAATGGCCATTGCCCTGCAGCATTTTCTCTATTTTTTGCCTCCTGCCGGCAAACAGCTCATATATCTCCATCAGAACCATGTTGTCTCCACCTAAGGTTAGTAAATCGAGGTAGTTTATATATATTTCGTTGGCTTTGATATATTTAACTTGAAGTAACCCTATTATCATTTTGACATTTTAACCATGTCTTTTCTTTGGGAGATATCTATGAAAAAATTGTCCAGCCAACCATGGCGGTTGTCGGCCATGCTTCGCATGTCCTCGCTCGCCACCCCACAACGTTTTCCGCCGTTGCGTACGGATAGGGGGCGTGAAGCCCCTTGACGCGGTTTTCATAACCACAAGATAACCGCGATGCGTGACATTGTGTCACGCTTCCTTTGGTCAAGCTTTTAGAAAGGTTGAGGGACAAGCCCCGGCTCGCCAACGCCATAGCTGGACAATTTAATTAAGTTATTAAGACTGCCGCCCAGACAAATAATTATAAAGAGATTCGCACTAGATATTCAATTATGAAATCAAACCTCATTGATGAAGTCTCGGTTTTTCTCTTGAAAAGGGGATATACGGTCAAGGCCATGAAGTCTGGCTGTTTTGATATTCTGGCCAGGAAAGAGCAAATCTTGATGCTAAAGGTTGTTCAGGATGCAAATTCTGTGACATCTGATATGGCTGAGGATATGAAGAAGCTTGCGGGTTTTCTTGCAGCTGTTCCTTTGATAGTGGCTGAGAAGGCTGGCCATGAGCTGGCTGACAATATTGTATATACTAGGTATGATGTCTATACGATGAACACTGTAACCTTGATGAATTGTGTGAAGCGGAGGCTACCAATTATCAAGAGCACTCAAGCTGGGTATACTGCGCAGCTTTGCGGTGATGAGCTGCATGAGCAGAGGGTTGAGCATGGGATGTCTTTGAACGAACTGGCAAAAAAGCTTGGTGTGAGTGCAAGGATGATTACTAAATATGAGAAGGGTGAATCAGAGGTGACTTTGAAAAAGGCACTGAAGCTTTACGACCTGTTTGGTAATGGTGTTTTTGAGCATATTGATATTTTTTCATCAATGCTTGCCAAGCCTGGTTCTGGGAAAACTGAGATCTCCAAGAAGTATCTTGAGCTTGGTTTTGAGGCTGCTGATACTCGCAGGGCGCCTTTTGACGTGATTGCCAAGAAAGATAAAGATATAATTTTGACAGAGGTTGGTGATAAAACCAGTCCACATTTGCTACCGTGGGCTAGGCTGCTTGAGGTTGATAAGCTTGTGATTTTCAAAGAGAAAAAGCCAAAGAATCTGCCTGCCCTGAGTAAAGATGAGTTTTTAGAGTATGAAAAATCAAAGGAATTGCTGAAGTTCTTGAGGGAGTTTGAGAACAAATGAACTAATTATATCCTGGCTCCCTCCAATCGAGGGTAGCTCTGAAAATTACCAATTGGTCAATGAGCACTGCGGGAATACTAAACTCATGATTCCATGGCACTCTATGCTCAGAATATCCATATCCAAATGTTGGACCAGGAATATTATCTGGAGGCATAAAAGTATGCACTTCACCAGCCATTGAGTCAATGCTAGTCCCTGTGTATTTCACAGTCTCAAATAGGGTTAACATCATTCCACACAACTCCTCTGGTGGAATTTCCCCAAGATTTTTCCCCTGTGTTAAAAGTTGTGAGATATCCCTCGTCCATGGTTGTCTGGACAATACTCTTTGTACTATATCCTCCCTAATGAAGAAATCAATCTCATCTGAAGGTTGCATGCCTGCGTGATGAAGTGCCATTGCAGTAAAATATGGCCGGAGCTCGGAAGGGCCATGAAACTGAAATTTTCCAGAATCGTAGCTTACGAGTTTAACACAACAGGAAAATTGAATTCTACACCGCTCCGGAATATTTGATTTATCTATAGGTTTGGACATAGCTTGAGGTATTATGGATAAATATAAATAATTAATGAACCAAACCACACTCAAATAATAAAATCTGGTTTATCCGCCAGAAACCACTTCCAGGATTTCAATCTTGTCTGTATCTTTTAATTCAACTTGCTCTGGTACAATCCTACCGTTCTGCACAAGTACAATGGTAACAGGATTAATCTTCAGTTGCTTCAATAGGTCAACTGCTTTTCCATTGAACCTTTTTTTAATGTGTTCGTCTTGTCTTTCTATATATATTTCCATTTTATTTTCCGCAAGCTGCGCATTTGGGGTTTTTGCTAACTTCAAGCATCTCAATCTCAGGTTTCCAGACATTGATTCTGATTAGCTGTCTGGAATAATCTTTGTTTAACAGTATCTTAATCGCCTCGTTTGCCTGGATTGCTGCTGTCATTGCCACTGCTGTGTTTAAAACTCCTGCTGTGTCTGCTTTCTCAGCTCTCTTTGCCTGAGGATAGATGCATTTGTAGCAAGGCCCTCCATGAATGATGTTAAATACTCTGCCTATCTCCCTGATGCAGGTTGCATGCACCCAAGGTATTTTGTTTTGCAGTGCAAACTCGTTGATTAACTCTCTTGTTTTGACGTTATCAGTACAATCAAGTACAAGATCAGCCTTAATGGATTTTATGCTCTCTTCATTCAGCTCTTCTGCCCTTGATTTGATGATGATTTCACTGTTGATTTTCTGCAGGATTTGTGCTGCTTGTTCTGCCTTGAATTTTTCGATATCTTCTTCTGTGTAGAGTATTTGCCTCTGCAGGTTTTTGAGTTCGACTTTATCTTTATCTATTAGTATCAGCTCGCCAACACCTGTTCTTGCCAATAGCTGGGTTGAGAATGAGCCAAGTCCTCCTAGGCCGATGATGGCCACTGATTTTTGAGAGAGGGATTTTTGGCCGGCTTCTCCAATTTTTTCGTATAAACTGTTATTAATATAGCGCATTGTCATATTCAAAATTAGGGAGTTAATTAATTTTGTGCTTTGGCTGTGATTTCTGCTTTCAGATAAGTTGGCATCGCTTCTTTTACCTCGACTTTGATAAACTTGCCAAAGAGATGCTTATGTTCCTTCAATACCACTGGCTTGTAGCTTGGGTTACGGCCAACAATTGTGTTGTTTTTGCCAATCTCGTCTACATAGATTTCACCATTCCAGTCCTCCCATTTCTTGTTCTGTTCATATGATATTTTATAGCAGACATCAGTTAGCCATTGAGATCTTTTTTTGGTTATACTGCCGTGGATTTGGTGAGGCATTTCCTCTGCTTTAGTGTTTGGCATTGGTGTGAAGCGTGAGATGTTGACAATATCAGGCTTTGTTTCCAAAACCAGTTTTACTGAATCGTGGAATTGTGCTTCACTCTCCCCAGGAAATCCGCAGATAATGTCAGTGCTAAGAGTGATTTTTGGGATTTTTCTTCTGAAGGCTTTGATTATTGCTGTAAAATCTTCAATTGAATATTTTCTGCCCATTAATTTTAATACATCATCGTTGCCTGATTGTACAGGGATATGGATGAATTTGAAGATTTTCTCTGATTTGAATGCTTCTATTGTCTCATCTAACACAGGCAGAAGGTTGTTCGGGTTCATCATTCCAACTCTGACTAAAAACTTGCCTGGTATTTTATCTATCTCATTGAGAAGCTCTGGCAATTTGGTTGTGTCATTTTCATCCAGACCATAGGCGCTGTTGTCCTGTGATGTCAACCATATCTCTTTTGCGCCATTTCTCAATCCTGAATTAATCTCTTTGAGAATATCTTTTTGAGGGAATGAGTGCAGTGTTGGTTTTGCCTGTTTTACAATGCAGTAAGCGCAGTTGCCATAGCAGCCTTCAAGTATTTGGACAATGTTAATTGCCTTATTGCGTTTGATTTTAGGTAGCCCAAGTTTTGTTTCAAAACTATTATCAGTTGCATTAACTATCCTACCTTCAAGTGCTCTTGCTACCACTAATGCGATGTCTTTGATGTTGTGAGGCCCAATGGTAGATGCATCAAAAGGCAGTTCAAGCTCTGTTTGGGGCAGACAGCCCGCGATTATTAGTTTCACCTCCGGAAATTCACTATGGAATTTTCCCAGCACATTGTACATGTTTGAGAGTGTTTTGCCCTTCACAATACAGGTATTTACAATAATCACGTCTGCTAACTCTGGTTTTAAGACTATTACACAGCCAGCACTTTCCAGAATCCCTGCCATTATTTCAGAGTCGTTCTGGTTGGCTGAGCAGCCATAGGTTTCAAGATATATATTTGGCATATATGCATGGCAGGCTCTGGAGATTTTTAAAACTTTAGGTAAAGCGGTTTATAAAATACATTTTGGTTATTTTAATTACTAATTGGTAGTAAAAAATAGAAAGATTTATATAGTAGCGTATACTACTTACACTTAATAATTTAGGAGGTTGATACTATGATCATCGCAGGACCAGTAATTGATGTATACTTTTCACAGAGTACAAAATTTCCGGATTTAAGTGAGCCTGATTGGCAAGCTCCACCTGTGGTTACTTATGCTGCTGAGATGCTTCCGGATTACAGAATGCCTGGAGATTTCGGAACACAAGTTGAATTCATGAACCAACCACACAAGCGGTTCCATACTGGAGATTCAATAGACACTATTGTTGGCTCAATCGCAAGGGTTGTTGGAGAA
Source organism: Candidatus Woesearchaeota archaeon (assembly GCA_019323665.1). Classification (GTDB taxonomy): domain Archaea; phylum Nanobdellota; class Nanobdellia; order Woesearchaeales; family JAGVZT01; genus JAHWHA01. The sequence goes on from JAHWHA010000136.1 coordinate 7,968, forward strand.
GCAAGCCAAGCATTGGGATCTTCAAGGATTTTTACTGTTAAATTATATGATGGGAATTGGCAGACTACTGATAACAACAGATCAGCAACAGCACACAGGAACTTATTGGGAGGCAAACATGTAAATCCCTCGACAATGGCAGAAT
>JAHWHA010000137.1 GCA_019323665.1 Candidatus Woesearchaeota archaeon
GTTGCTGCTCTTAAGAGGAAAAAGGTGTAACAATGGCAAAATCACATTTGAAAAGTATAGCTGCTCCGGGGAGCTGGAGAGTGAAACGTAAAGGGTTCAAGTTTATTACCAGACCAAGGCCAAGCGGACATAGCCTTGATATGTGTCTGCCTCTCAATGTTGTGATGCGCGATATGCTTGACTATGCAAACACCACAAAGGAAGTGAAATACATCCTAAACAATGAAGAGGTGCTTGTTGATGGCACCCGCAGGAAAGATCCAAAGTTGGCTATAGGATTTATGGACGTGCTCACTTTCTCCAAACTAAAAGAGAGTTACAGAGTGCTCATTGACGAGAAAGGGTTCCTAAAACTCATCAAGATAAGTGGGACTGAGACAACTCTCAAGCCAGCAAAGATATTGGGTAAGAAGATATTGAAAGGTGGTAAGACTCAACTCAACCTGAGCTTTGGGCTTAACATACTGGTGAAGAAAGATGAGTACAAATGTGGTGATACGTTGGTGCTGCAGATGCCTAATCTTGAGACAAAACACTATTATAGGCTTGAAAAAAACTCCTATATTTTCCTCACTTCCGGTGGCCATGTCGGAGATCATGGTGTTGTTGAGAGTATTGACGAGAAATTCATAATCTACAAATCACATAAGGGTGATACATTCACAACAAGGAGGGAGTTTGCGATTGTGATTGGTGATAAGAAACCAGTGATTTCGCTCATTCCAGAGGTTGAGGGCGGTTAGTGCCAATACTGGCATTATTAATATAATAATTATTACATGGCCAAAAAAATTATGATTGACAATGACAAACAAGATGCGTGATATCAGGATTGAGAAATTGACTCTAAACTTTGGAGCAGGCAAAGATCAGGATAAGCTAGCAAAGGGGATTAAGCTGCTTGAGATGGTTGCAGGCAAGCCCCCTGTTAAGTGCATAACAAAAAAGCGTATCCCAACTTGGGGCTTGAGACCTGGGCTGCCTGTGGGCTGCAAGGTCACCCTGAGAAAGAAAGCTGCACATGAGTTGCTGGTTAAGCTGCTTAAAGCGCGAGAGAATCTCACAACTGATCACTTTGATAATTTTGGAAACTTAAGTTTCGGGATTTTAGAGTACATGGATATTGAAGGTATGAAATATGATCCTGAGATTGGGATGATCGGCTTTCAGGTGTGTGTGACATTTGAAAAACCGGGCTACAGGGTAAAGAGAAGAAAGCTACACAGCAAAGAGATTGGGAAGAACCATGTGATTACCAAGGGAGATGCGATTCAATATGTTAAAAATAATTTTAAGATTGAGGTTGTTGAAAAATGACTGTAAGCGATCATAGAAAGATGTTTAAGCAGCTCAACCACAAGCCTGTGAAATTGGGGAGATTTTTAAAGCACAACAAACCAAAGGAGCGGAATGTGGGGCGTGCTGAGAAAAGATGCAGGCGTTGCCACCGTGTGGGCGGCCATGTGGGTAAATATGGACTTGGGCTGTGCAGACACTGTTTCAGGGAAATCGCCAGCAAGATTGGTTTTAGGAAGTACAGTTGATTAAAATGAGCATGAATGATCCATTGGCAAATTTAATGTCGAACTTGAACAACGCAGAGAAGAGATATCGCAAGACACTCGAGGTAAAGCCCTCTTCAAAGCTCATCATGCAGGTGTTGCAGCTGCTGCAGGACAACCACTACATCGGTGAGTTCAAGATGATTGAATCAAACAGAGGCAATTATGTGCAGGTCAACCTTATCAATAAGATAAATAGCTGCGGTGTTATTAAGCCCAGGTTTGCGGTGGCCAAAGATGATTTTGAGAGGTTTGAGAAGAGGTTTTTGCTGGCTAAAGGTTTTGGCGTGCTGATTGTGTCTACCACCAAGGGTGTTATAACGCATGAACAGGCAAAAGAGCAAGGTGTGGGAGGAAGGTTGCTTGCCTACTGTTATTGATCATGATATGTCATAAAAACTTAAACTACACTGAAAGATGGAAGAGAAGAAAACAAGCAAGGGACTGAAAGAGGATATTGAGATTCCAGAGGGGGTCCAGGTCAGTGTTGAGAATGAAATTGTCAGAGTTAAAGGCCTAAAAGGTGAGCTTGAGCGTAGACTGAAAAACCCAAGGGTGGAAATTGCAGTAAAGAACAGTAATGTGGTGCTGACTTCAAAAAAAAATTCAAAGAAAGAGAAGAAAATACTCGGTACTTTTTTGGCACACATAAGCAATATGATTGAGGGAGTGCAAAATGAGTACGTGTACAAGTTGAAGATCTGCTCTGGCCACTTTCCAATGAGTGTCAGCGTGAAAGACAATAAGTTCATAGTTCAAAACTTTTATGGTGAAAAGATTCCGAGAGTACTCAATCTCAGAGCCGGTGCAAAGGTTGAGGTGAAGGGTGATTTGATTGAGGTAAGCTCTATTGACAAAGAGGCTGCTGGGCAAACAGCTGCATCTATTGAACAGCTCACCCGAAGACCTCATTATGATCATCGCATTTTCCAGGATGGAATTTATATGATTGAAAAAGCTGGGAAGGAGATCAAATAGGTGATTCAAGGGAGTGGAAACAAATTCCAAATAGACAAGATGAAAGCAAATAAAAGCTCAACAGGGAATAACGCAGCCAAGGCAGATGTCAAGAGGCTGCTGGAAGTGAGGGCAAAGCGAAATCTTAGAAAGCCTGCTTTCATCAGACAGGATGCTCATAAAATCAAGAGACTTGAGAAAAAATGGCGCAAACCCAAAGGTGTACATTCAAAGATGAAAAACAAGAAGAAAGGCCACCGCAGGAGTGCTGCAACCGGCTGGGGTGCACCTGCACAAGTAAGAGGTTTGCACAACTCAGGGCTGGCTTTGGTTTTGGTGAACAATGTTGCCGAGGTTTCCCGAGCTGATCCCAAAACTGAAGCTGTTATTGTATCCGGGAAGATGGGGGCAAAACAGAGGATTAATGTTGTTGATGCTGCTCTCAAGAGAGAACTGATGATTGTCAATATTAAGAAACCAGAGGCATGGCTTGAAAAAGCCAGGAAGAGTCTTGCTGAGAAACGGATTGAGAAGGCTAAGCTTAAAGAGAAGAGAGACAAAAAGCAGAAAGAGAAAGAAAAGCAGGCCGAGAAAGCTGAGAAGGAAGAGAAAGGCAAGAAAGAAGAGTCAATTGATGCCAAGGTTGAGAGTGATGAGGAGAAGCAGAAGAGAGAGAAACTTGAGAAGGACAAGCTGCTTACCAAGAGAACTTAAGGGAGTGTATTAGGATGCTTAAATCAAGGAAGAGGCTGGCGGGTGATGTGATGAAATGCTCACCCAAGAGGGTATGGTTGGATCCAGATAGGCTTGAGGATATTGAAAAGGCAATCACCAAGTATGACATAAGGGGTTTAATCAAGGAAAAGGCTATCAAGGAAAAGCCAGCCAGGTCTCCCTCACGAGGTCGCGCAAGGGATAGGCTTATGCAGAAAAGGAAAGGGCGCCGCAAGGGCGAGGGTTCAAGAAAGGGAAAGCGAACAGCTCGGCTTACCAAAAAGAGAGCCTGGATTAACAAAGTTAGGATAATGAGAGAATTCCTAAAGGACCTTAAAGAGAAGGAGATGCTTAGTGCTGCTGAATACAGGATGCTTTATGTTAAAGTAAAAGGCGGCTTTTTCAGGAGTAAGAGGCATATTAAGATGTATATTGAAGAGCAGGATATTATCAAAAGATCAAAATGAAAAAACACAAGAGATACACAGTTGGTTTCAGGCGGAAGCGCGAGGGTAAGACCAACTACAGGAGGAGGCTCAAGCTGGTGAAAGGAAGGAAGCTGAGGCTTGTGGTAAGGCCATCCTCTAAGAATATTGTTGTACAGCTTGTAGAGTATAATGAGGCTGGTGATCGGGTTATTGTAAGTGCGCATTCAAAGGAGATTGTTAAAATGGGGTGGAAGGCCAATTGCGGCAATCTGCCTACTGCATACCTTGTTGGTCTGCTTGTGGGCAAGAAGTCTGCAGCCAAGGGTTTAAAAGATGCAGTTTTGGATATTGGCATGGGGTCGCCTGTAAACTCATCAAGGTATTTTGCAGCTCTCAAAGGTGCGGTTGATGCAGGGCTGGATATTAGGCATTCAGAGGAGGTGCTTCCCTCAGATGACAGGATAAGTGGAAAGCACATTGCTGATTACGCAAAACAGCTTGTCAAAGAAAAAGAGGTTTACAACAAGAGATTCAGCAGCTATCTAAAGAAAAATCTCAAACCTGAAGAGCTGGAGAAACATTTCAAAGATATCAAGGTCAAAGTTGAGGGTAAAAAATGAGCAAACGTGATGCAGAGGAGCTTGAAAAGAAGAAGCGCAAGCCTAACAAATCAGAAAATCCAGACGCAGAGGAGCATGAAGAAGAGACTCCTGAGGTAATTGAGCCTGTGGACGAGCCTGACGAAGAGATTGAGAAAGAGTCAAAGAAAAAAACCAAAGAGGATGAACGTAAAGATAAAGATAGAAAAGTTTTGGTTCAGCAGCTTGAGAGCTGGCATCCCAAGACATCACTTGGGAGAAAGGTGAAGAATGGTGAAATCACTAGTATAGACTACATACTTGATAATGGTCTTAAGATACTGGAACCTGAGATTGTTGATATATTGATGCCCGAGCTTGAGAAAGATTTGCTGCTTGTCGGTCAGTCAAAGGGAAAGTTTGGAGGCGGTAAGAGGAGAATCTTCAGGCAAACTCAGAAAAAGACACCTGAAGGCAACAAGCCAAAATTTGCCACTTATGCTGTTGTGGGAAACAATGATGGTTATATTGGTATTGGCAAGGGAAAGGCAAAGGAGACTGTGCCTGCGCGCGACAAATCTTTCAGGCGCGCCAAGTTGAATATTATAAAAATTAGGAGAGGGTGCGGGAGCTGGGAGTGCAGCTGCAAAGAGCCCCATTCAATACCCTACGCTGTTGAGGGCAAAGTTGGCTCAGTGGAAATTAAGCTCATGCCTGCGCCCAAGGGTGCGGGGCTTGTCGTTGAGAAAGAGTGCCAGCGCATGCTGGAGTTTGCAGGAGTCAAGGATGTTTATTCAAAGAGTATTGGACAGACTCAGACAAAGGTGAATCTTGTTGGAGCCTGTTTCAAAGCTATGAAAAAGCTTATGGACACAAGAGTGCATACAGATTATATTGAAAAACTAGGTATCCAAGAAGGCAAGGTGAAAAAACAGGAGGAGAGTGAGTGAGAATGGCAGAGGCAACAGCTCCAAAAACTACGCCTAGAACGCAGCTCAAGAAGGGCACTCAACCCAGTGCAGAGGCTGCGGCAAAGGAAAAACCTGTAAAGGACTCCAAGGCAATGCTTGCTGCTGTTAGGATTAGGGGGATGGTTAATGTCAACACCGACATTGCCAGCACAATGCGATACCTGCATCTCCAAAGAAAAAACAGCTGTGTTTTGTTAGAAAAAAATCCGAGCAATCTTGGGATGATGAAGAAGGCAAAGGATTACATAACGTTTGGTGAGATTGATGATGCCACTTTCAAACTGCTTGTAGAGAAGAGAGGTGAGGAATACAAAGGCAGAGAGCA
>JAHWHA010000138.1 GCA_019323665.1 Candidatus Woesearchaeota archaeon
AGTGGTAACTACAACCACTCAATGCCTCAGGAGGCACTTTTCTACTTCAATCCAGACAAAGTTGCAGATGAACAGTGGACTTTGGATCATTTGGCAAACTGTGATTTGGCACTTGTTTATTCAGAAAAAGACAACCCTTGGGTTCCTGAAAACCAGGCACACAAATTCTACAGATGCATTACACCTCTTGAAACACCAGATGATGAATCGCTGGTTGTTGTCAAAGAGACTGAACTCCCACTGAGGGCAGAACCCTCAAAGTCTGCAAGAAAAATTGTGAACATTATTCCTTATGGAACCACAATGAGAATTGACAATTCACAAACAACAAATGGTGTAACATGGCTCCATGGCATAATTGATGATGGCTTATACGCAGGATTTGAAGGCTGGTTTGGGGCGATGGAAGGCAACAGCCAGTATATAATAACCAAGAAAGGAATATCAGGATTGATGAGTCAGAGCCAAAGCGATGACAACCAGGGTTGTAATGTTTTTGATACAATAAAGCAAGTTTGCCTTCCTGAATTAGCATCAGTCTATGCAGCTGGTAGCATGGAAATTCGAAACACAACAGCATCATATGCAGGCACACTCAACAGCTATAATCTCCATGGCAACAGATCATATGTCGGTTTGCAGAACTGGATAGGCCAGGATTTAATTACAGAGTCTGCAGACAAACGAATTTCAGCGCCTATGGATGGTTATGCAACTGCTGGCTATGACCCAAATGGAGGCTACTACTGCACAATCTCAGGCACAGATGCATACTCAGACTATTTCATCCTGCTCGTACACTTGAGTGGGGCTTGTACTGAAGGTTATGTGACAAAAGAACAAATAATTGGCAGTGAAGGACCACAAGCACATGTTCATGTTGGAGTTATGTGGGATGATGGTAGCTGGTCAACAGGCAATGCCACACTTCCCTATTCAGAGCTACTGGAAAATAAAAATGCAATTATTGGCACATATACGGCAAGCAACTATGTAGAAGGCTTTTCACCAGCAGATTCAATCTTATCAAGATTTATAATCCAATAGAATTCAATTATTCTTATTTGCTGTTGGATTGGGCTTTGGTTTTGTCTTGAAACTCACAGCCTTAACACCCGCAAGCTTCACAATCTTTGCCTCAAGCTCCTTGGCAACATTCTCAGGCAGCTCAAAATCAAGCTCCACACTCGCTTTATCTTCAGCAATCTGAACCTTGCAGTCCATATTGAGCAGAATCTTCACAAGCGCTGTTACTTTCTCTTTTGCATCAGTTACACACTTGTCAACTTTAAAATCATACACAAGCTCCTTGCTTGCAAGCGGATGGTTGAAATCAACAATAACGCGGCCACCAGATGCCTTGATAATCGTGCCAATAACACCATCAATATTAACTTGCAGCCCAGGTTGCACCTGTACCTTCTGCTCTGCAAAGATTTTCGCAGGTACAAGTTTCAACAAGTTAGCCTGCTTCCTCCCAAAACCATCCTCTGCAGCAATTTTCACAGAATAATCCTTACCAAGCTCCTTGTCAACAAGCGCCTTGTCCAAACCTTTTAGAACGTGATTCTCGCCAATACATATTGTTACAGCACCATATTTTGCATTCTTGTCATGCAACCCGTGCTGTTTAGCAACTTCCTCATCAGTTGTGTCAAAAACAATATCACCCTGAGCAAGCTTGCCGGTATACTCAAGCTCAATAAAATCTCCTTTTTTTAGCTTTGTCATTATAGGTGCACGAATATTGTTGGGTTAATAAGTCTTTTGATTCCAAAATTATTAACAACTATACAAGGTAGAATCTCTTTCTCAAATAATTTGCGACAACCTTCTCGCTTGGAAAATACATCGGCTTTGGCAGCTTATCCAGCTCAAACCATTGCCATTCTGTTATCACATCAGGCTCCATCACCCTTGGCTCACCAACAAAATCTTTAGAAAAAGTACCAATAGTCACAAAATGCGCATTCTCTGATTTGTCATTATTGATACACATTACTTTAACAGAATTCAGCTTTATACCAGTCTCTTCTTGAACCTCCCTCCTTGCGCACTCTTCAAATGACTCCCCAAATTTAAGACTGCCGCCCGGCATTGTCCAAGTGCCAGCACCCTTAAGCTTGCTGTCAGCCTTTTTTGGGTCAGTGTGCCTTTTACCTAAAAGCACTTTACCATCTCTGAGAATCATAACACCAACACCTGCTCTCACATGTTTTATTTCTGGCATTTTAATCGCTGAAATCCTCCACAAAATCCAACACTTTCTCAACAACCTTATCAATCCCAATCTTTGAGGTGTCAATCACAACATCATAATTGCTCATATCAAGAAAATCATAGTTGTAGTATCTCTTCCACCTATCTCTGTTTATCTCAACCCGATGTTGCATATCTTTTAAAGCCTGTTCGCGTTTTTGAAAGCTTTCCTCTTCTCTTTTTTGGGCAAGCCGCCTTCTCACACGCTCATCCTCATTGCACTCAAGGAATACCTTTACAGCTTTGAGCACGAAATTCCCCGCAAGCCAGGAGTCCATGACAATATTATCCTTGCCCTGCACAAACTCTTTTGTTTTGCGGTCAATCATCAAATCAAAGCTCTTGTCAGTTGCCTCAAGCTTGCCTAATTCGCTAATAGTCAACCCTTTTTCTTTGGCAATCTCCCTTTGGATATCACCGGTTGAATAATGCTTGTAACCAAGCTTTTCAGCAACCTCCTTAGCAACAGAACTCTTGCCAGAACCAGGCAAGCCAGAGATAATGATTATCATAATAACAAACAACCAAGCCAGATAATTTAAATCTTTTCAAAGGCGACCACCTAAAATACTGTAATTTGCTGAAAATATCATATATTATAAACCATCCGGCAATCAAAAAATATATATACTAGTAATTATTTAAGAATAACGAAAAATCTTTTTTACTATAAAATGAGGTGTGGACTTATGGAAACAAAGAACATTGTGCTTTTTCTTGTGCTAGCAGTACTGGTTGCAGGCTGTGTGCAGACACCTTCAGGAGATGTTGTGCAAGAGGAGCAGCCAGTGGATATAACAGACATAATTAAGGAAGCGCTCCCAAGTGAAGAGAAACCATCGGCAGTTAAGGAAGAAAAAGAAGCAGTTGAAGAAGAACTGCCGGAAGAACCTGAGGAAATACCCGAAGGTGTATTCGCCCGCATTACAGTTGATGAGGGCGAGCTTGTGAAGCTTGACCTTGATGTGACAGACCCAGATGGTGATAAGCTCACATATTCATTCACAAAGCCACTTGACAACAACGGGGAGTGGCAGACAGAAGAGGGAGATGCCGGGGAGTATCCAGTAACCATCACAGTCAGCGATGGTAAGCTTGAGACAAAGAGATCAATTCTAATAATTGTCAAGGCAATCAACAAGGCACCTGAGCTCAGCCAACCAAAGGATCTCACAGTTACAGAGGGCGACAAGGTGGTGCTTGACTTGGATGCAGAAGATCCTAACGGAGATAAACTCACTTGGACCTACAGCAAGCCGTTCAACACCAGAGGGGAATGGCAGACTGACGCTGGAGACAAAGGAAAATATCGCATCACAGTCAAAGTCTCTGACGGCAGCCTTGAGGATTCAGCAGCGTTCTATGTGACAGTGCTGCCATCAAACAGTCCGCCAATACTTGAGATTGATACCCAGTTTACCGTCAATGAAGGTGAAACCGTTAGACTTAGGCCAGTTGTGAGTGACCCGGATGGGGATGAGGTTGAGCTTGTCTTCACAGGGTGGATGACAACAGACACCTACAAGACAACATTTGATGATGCAGGCAAGCACAAGGTTGTTGTAACAGCAACTGACGGCAAGCTCCAGGAATCAAAGGTTGTATGGGTGACGGTTGAAGATGTCAACAGGCCACCAGAGATACACGGGCTGATTGTGAAGTAAATTATTTTCTTTTTCTAATTTTTTTAATATTTTTAAAATAATCCAAAACCCAATATTGTTACTAAGAAAACAAGAGTTTAAAGTCTTCCATTCATCTGCTCAATCATCCTGATTTGGTTCACCCTTCTCTGATGCTTGCCCTTTAGGGGTTTTGCCTTGAGCCATGCATTTACAATCCTTTTGGCCATAGCAGGCTTCAGCTTTCCACTTATACACAAAACATTTGAGTGGTTGTGCTCTCTTGACAGCCTTGCCTCGCGCTCATTTGTCGCAAACGCTGCTCTGACGCGGTCAACCTTGTTGGCAGCAATGCTCATACCAATCCCTGCAGTGCAAACCAGAATCCCCATTGAACCGGACTGCTTAACATGCCTCGCAACCTCAAGCGCGAATTTCGGATAATCATCCTTTTTGTCAAGCTTGGTGTTGCCAAGATCAATGTAGAAGAAACCCTTGCTGTCAAGATACTTTTTTAACTCTTCTTTAAGCTTGAAGCCTCCATGGTCTGCCCCAACTGCAATCTTCTTAACCAAATTTATTCCCCTTTTTACCCAATTATTTAAGATTTTTATTTAAATCTTTTGTTGGCAATGCATTTAATATCACTCATTCCAAACAAAACAGTTTACTCACCACAAGGTTGTCTTAATAAGAAAAATTTAAATACCACCTCCTTCAAAATTTAGTTATGGCGGGGGTTGGAGTATCAATCATGGATGCTGACTTCGGCTGCCTTCAAAAAGAGGTTGACAGGATCAGCAATGCGGATTTCTTGCATTATGACATTGGCGACGCGCACTTTGTCTCAAATCTCTTTGGCGCAACACAGCTTGTCAGAGATTTGAAAACAGATTTGAAAAAGATGGTACATCTGATGGTTGACAACCCTGAACTCCTGATTGAGCCCTATGCGCAAGCAGGTGCGCACACAATTGTGATACATCTTGAAGCCACCCAGCAGATGGATGAGGTTATCAAAAGAATAAAAAAATCCAAAGCAAAGGTAGGGATAGCGCTTAACCCTGAAACCAAACTCCACTGGTTGC
>JAHWHA010000016.1 GCA_019323665.1 Candidatus Woesearchaeota archaeon
AGCTGCCAGCTTCTTCTTCTCCTCTTCAAGCTCCTTCAGCTCTTCAGCGCTGATTTCAGTCTTCTCCTCTTTGATCTCCTTGTCAAATTTGCCCTGATTTACTGCGTCAATCGCATCAGCAGCAGCCATACCCTCAACCATCACACCCATTGAGCGGCAGGTTCCAATAATCTCTTTCACCTTTGCCTTGAGGTCCTTGCCAAGCAAGGCGCTTTCCTTCATCTTAGCAATCTTGATAATCTGCTCAATCTTCAAATCAGCAACCTTATACTCAACAGGATTAGAAGAGCCTTTGTCAATATTCGCCTCCTTCTTCACAAGCTGCGAAGTGGGCGGAGTGCCAACACTAATGGAAAACTCTTTTGTATCAGTGTCCACACTGACCTTCACGGGCACCTGCATCCCTTTGAAGCCAGCAGTTTTATTATTAATTTCAGCCACAACCTGGCCAATATTGACTCCAAGCGGACCCAAAGCAGGGCCTAATGGTGGCGCAGCTGTCGCTTTTCCACCTTCAATCAGCACCTCAATATTCTGTGTGGCCATAGCTATTGGTGATATATGATGGTTTATAAATCTTACCTAAAATCAAGAATATCAACCAGCAGCAGGCTCATCACTGTCTCTTCTAATAACTTTAACAGCATCGAGTTTTAAAGTAATGGGAATAGGCACAGCAGCATCAAGCAACTCTACAACAACTTCTTCTTTTGCTTTGTCAATCCTTGTGATTTTCGCCTTCTCACGCTTGAAAGGCCCTGAGATGATTTCAGCAATATCATTCTTCCTTATGTCAAGCTCAATCTTCTTTGCTGGCTCGAGCATATGCTCAATCTCTGCATACTCAATCTCATTAGGCAATATGCCGCGCGCATACGGCACGCGGAAAGCGGCCTGCTCTGCCTCTTTTCTAGAACCAGCCTCAACAAAGATATAGCCGCGCATGCCATGCGGCCTTACGATAGCATAAACATCAAGCCCTTTTTTTGCAGCATTCGAGCTCACAAAATCCATAACCTGATCCTCTCGATTCGCAGTTGTCCTTAAAGCAAATATGTGCATCTTATCCTCCCCTAAACACAACCCACAGCAGCTGCAGCAAAAACCCAATCAGCCCGATGAGCAGCATCCCAAGCCCTGATATCTTAACAATAGTCTTGAATTCCTCATTACTGGGCTTTTTAGTAACTCGAAGCACCCTTAGGTACTCCTTGCCAGTCCTTTTCATCTTATGCAACAAAGAATTCTCGCTCATCCTAATCCACAAACTCTATCCCCAGCTCTGATTCAATCTCCTTCTGCTTTCTGTCGCGTTTCCCAGAACCTGGACCAAGAATCTGGGGGCTACTCACTCCAGTTATGATTAGCATGGCCCTGATAGTGTTTGATAAATCCTCATAAATCTGCGCACCCCAAATGATATTCGCTTGCTCTGAGAGCTTTTCTGAGACAGTTTCAACAACCTTCCTTGCCTCGTCCAGTGTCATATCAGGACCACCAGAAACATTGATCAAAGCGCCATTGGCACCAACAATATCAACGTCAAGCAGCGGGTTTTGGATTGCCTTCTCAACAGCCTCCACAGCCCTGTTCTCAGTATCAGCCTCACCAATACCAATCAGAGCTACACCACCGCCTTTCATCACTGTCCTGATATCTGCAAAATCAAGATTAACAAGACCTGCTTTAGTAACCATCTCAGCAATACCCTTTACTGCATTTGTTAAAATCTCGTCAGCCACCTTGAAAGCAGTATGCAACGGCAGATCAGGCGCAAGCTCAAGCAGCTTGTCATTTGGAATCACAATAAGAGTATCGACAATTGCCTCTAATCTCTCTAAACCCATGATTGCATTTTCATACCTGCGATGACCCTCCATCGCAAAAGGCAAAGTGACAACCCCAACAGTCAAGGCACCCTGCTTCTTGGCAATCTCTGCAATCACAGGAGCAGAACCAGTGCCAGTACCACCACCAAGACCACAGGTGATAAACACCATGTCAGAGCCCTTGATTACCTCTCTCAGCTGGGCCTCAGACTCACGTGCAGCCTCCTCACCTATCTTTGGGTTAGAACCAGCTCCAAGCCCGTTAGTCAACTCGCGGCCAATCAGCACCTTGCGGTCAGCTGTTGTATATAAAAGATCCTGAGCATCAGTATTAATACCAATAGTCTCAGCACCCGCTACCCCAACTTCGCTAATGCGAGTTATCGTGTTTCCACCACCGCCACCGCAACCCACAACCTTGATTTTAGCCTTGTGAGTAGCCAGCAGCTCTTCGAGCTCAGCATCTAGCACATTGCTGCCTGATGCATGCATATCTTCATCCTTAGGAACAATAACTGCCAATTCAGACACCTCAATACCGCAGCGTATAAGCGTTTACTAATATATAAATGTATTGATAATTGGAAAGTCAGAAAAAGTAAAAAATAGGTAACAAATTATATGTAGAACTCAAGAGTCCCATCGCTATAATGTGCTATGATCTCGTCTCCGCCTTGAAATGGCAGGTCACATAAAGTGAAATTGTAGCCATCACCACCATTTGGACCTAATATGACTCTTCGCACCATCTCATTTGGCAGTTGAGCGCCAAAATATGCATATGCCTCAGCAACAACATCACATATCAAGTCTATCCTTGTTTTAGGTGCTTGCAAAGCAGCAACAGGAGTTTGGGCTTGGAATATTTCAGGTGCAACAACTAATGCACTTATTGTTTGAGTCCCAACATTCATTTCTGAATCCATTCTATATTCACCTTTGTAATTATATTTTGAATTAATACTTTGAAAAGTCACCCAAACCAGTATATTAACCCCTATCAGAGTTTTGGGTAGAAATATACCCAATTTACAACTATTTGATAGTAACATTTATATATGAAACTAGTATCCCCTCATTTGCTATGAAAGATTTCACAAACAAGCATATACAAGGCTATGTGCGTAATTATATTGATGGCGACCCAAGCATCTCTTTGGGCATCCAGCGCGGCTTAATATCAAGCAGAATTCTCACAAAACACATACTTCAAGAAAAGAAGGAATTCAAGGGTAATTTTGAAACAGTGCGAAACGCAGTGCGAAAATACTCAGATGAGGCAAGCCCTCAGGTAGATGTCAAAGAAGTATATATGGCATTCCGCAACTCATTTGTTGATATCCGCGGCAACCTTGTATCAGTGAAGATCAGCAGAAAAGAGGGCATCAAGAAAATACTCAAGATTATTGATGAATTATCAATTGACAACGAGAGCTTCATAAGGCTGATGAACAATGAGGTGGCATTCCATCTGCTTATTGACAACAAGAAGCTCGACAAACTAACTAAAAATTTTTCAGAGGATAAGCTAACGGTCAGAGATGGAATATGCGCAGTCACAATCCATCTTGACCCGGCGGTGAAAAACACACCAGGCGTCTACTTTATACTTTTGGGACAGATTGCATTGCATAAAATAAATGTGTTTGATGTTTCTACTTATGGTTCTGAGGTGAGCATCTACGTTGACAAAGCGGATGCTGCAGAAACCCACAGAATACTTTACGAGTTATGTGAATACCAAAAAAGATTCTGCAGTGCAGCTTAGGTAAA
>JAHWHA010000017.1 GCA_019323665.1 Candidatus Woesearchaeota archaeon
ATCAAAGGAGGCATCAAGTATATACCCGTTTTTATTATTGTTACTCTCACAACCCACACTCTGTTCCTCAAGATTCTCTCTGGATTTTTTGGATCTCTATTCGCATAACAGGATCATTAATATAACTACTTCCAAAACTTAAAACTCAAAATCACTATTGAATCTCAGAATATGTCCCTTATAAGCTGGCCAAGTGCCTGAAAGAATTTTGCGATGAAGCCTTGTTTCTCGATTGGTTGCGGCTCATTCTGCGGCTGATCTCTCTGGGCTGTTGGCTGCGCTGCTTGGTTTGCTGATGGCTCGTTAGCAACTGAGGGTTGTGCTGCAGTGCTACTCTGCGTACTGCTTGTCTGCTGTCCTCCTTGTTGAGTTTGTTGTGTTTGCTCATCAGGAACCATTGCATTAGGGTCTTTGGTGACTTTTAGTGTTGCTGTCTTGCTGAATTCAAGCACTTGATAATATTGGGTGCGGCAGCTTCCATCTACTTTTACCTCATAGCTCTTGTCTTGATAATAGGATGGCGCAATCATCTCTTTAAAGAACACCAGCTCATTGTATTCCGGCCCCATTATTTCTATTTTGTCTTCGTAACTGGCAAACAGCGGGCTGGTAATTTTGTATTTAATATCAAAGAGCGCATCCTTTGTGTTTGGATTCTGCAGAGTCAGTTTAATATTGGTTATTTCACCGCCTGCAACTGTGTTTTTGCCAAACATAAAGCTAAGTGAGGGCACAACGCTTTGGATTGAAACCTGGGCTTTTTTTATCACTTGATTTCCACGAGTGTTGTATCTTCTTTCAATGTCAGAATAGAAAGTGTTGTTTGCAGATGCCTCGATTGTGAAATCTCCGGTTTGCTGGAATCTTGCTTTGTATTTAAAGAACACCTGCTCTTCTGGCCTAAGTGTGCCCTGCCAAGTTGCAGTATTCTGCAGCAATTGCGCTTTGGACTCAATTTGCCCAATAGCTGCCTCCTGAGGGAATACTATTCTGAAATTCTCTATCTGCATCTCATCATCATCAGTATTTTCAAGCGTAACCGTATATACAAACCACTCGCCCACTCGTGGTTTTGAGTTTGAGAGAGTTGATTCAAACTCCAGTGGATTTTCCGCAACCCCTGGTTTCATGGTGATCTTGTTGGGTATGACTGTTTTGGTTTCCCCGTCATAAGTGTATGTTAGTTCAGCATCATAGCTTGCGGTCTGCTCCCTGAACTGTCTAACCTTATATGTGAATGTTGTGCTGCCAATCAGCGAGGGGAGCTGCCATATTAATGTGCCGCTTTTTTTAATCATGTAGTCTCCGCTGATAACCTCAAGTGAAATGGGCAGTGTCTCCACATACCAAAGGTCTGTCGCTTTTTTATAGCCTGTATTGTCAATAGTGACTGTTATTGTGGCAATCTCGTTGAGTAAAAGCTCTTTTTTATCAGAGCTTCGCACAACTTTGAGAGCAGGCTGCACATTCTTTATTGTAATGTGGAGATCAGGGGTCTTTTTCTCAGTGAAAGGGTCATACGCACCATAGTCTTTGGTGATGTCCCATCGTGCATCTAAAAAACAAACGTTGTGGGTTGTTGTTGACTGGCAGCTGCCTATAGGAATCAACATCATGTAAGTTCCTTGCTCAACTGCCACAATATCCCAATCAGGGTTAATCTGAAGTTGGAAGCTCAGGCTATCATAAGATATTGTTGCGTTTCCCAATACCCATTTGTCGTAGTCTGCTGCATGGCAGGTTGCGAGATTGAGTATGAACATGGATACAAGAATGAGGATTGGTCTAAGATAGATTCTTGCTGTCTGATGCTTCTGTGTCATTATAAGTACTTGTTTTTAATATTCTTGTATACCTTATATTCAGGTGAGCGGTAGAAACTGCTGCTCTTGTTTACCTCTTTTAGGAGCATATCAACAACTTTTATTAGGAACCTTGTCTCTTGTTCAGCCTTTGGTTTGTAGAGAACCATTTTTGTGATTTGTATTTCCTCCTCTGGCTCTGTCTGTTTTTCTCGCTTCTCCATGCCCCAAAGCATTGATTTTATGAATGGGTGGGTGCGGTCCTTTTTCGGCTCATTTTTGGGTTCTGGCTCGACTTTCACCTCTGGTTCTGTCTCAATATAGGGTTTGGTGCCAAAGAATATAGCCGAGAGCCTTGTGAACAAACCTTTGTGCGAAGATTGCACTTCAGTTACTTCAAGCTCCTGCTCGCTGAGCTGCTCAAATTCTGTTAGTTGTTCTTCTGGCAACTGTTTCTTTTTAGCTTTGACTGGCTTTGATTTTCTGCGTTGCTTTTTCTCTTTGGGTCGCTTTTTGATGTAATCATCCATGAATTTGTTGAAATCTTTCTGCTTTGCTGATACCATCTTTTTTCATCACCCAAACTGGTTGGTTGAGTATATAAAACTTGCGGATACTCCCATCAAAAACTATATAAACCGGGCTAGATTGGTCTATTGTATGACCACGAGGAGGGCTGTAGTGGCTGGAACATTTTATGAATCTGATTTCCATATGCTTGAGCAGCAGCTTGTTTCCTGTTTCAGACATAAGAAAGGGCCTGGCGAGCTGCCTGTAAAAAGGGGTGAAAAGCAGATTAAAGCTGTTGTTGCACCGCATGCTGCATATCATTATTCAGGGGCTTGCGCTGCTTGGAGCTTCCAGCAGGTTGCAGAAGCCAAATTTGCTGATTGCTATGTTATGCTTGGTCCGAATCACTCAGGTATGGGCAAATCAGGGATTTCGCTTTCTAACTGGGAGACTCCGCTTGGTGTTGTGAGGGTTGACAAAGAGCTTGGAGGCGAGCTTGCAAAGAAAAGTGAGCTTGTAGTTGATGAGAGCGCTCATTCAAGGGAACATTCTCTTGAGGTGCAGCTGCCATTTCTGCAATTTGTAAGTAAAGACAGGTTAAAGGATTTGAAGGTTTTGCCTATCTCAATCAAGGATGATATTAATCTTCACAGGCTTGCACTTGATATCAAAGATGTGCTTGTTGATTATGACAAGAGAGTTGTGTTTATTGTAAGCTCGGATTTCACCCATTATGGTGCCACATATGGATATCTGCCTTTCTCTTCTGATATTCCGCAGCGTTTGTATGACCTGGATATGGGAGCGATTAAGCATCTCTTGAAGCTGGATGCAATGCGATTCATGGATTATGTTAATGAAACAGGCGCAACTATCTGCGGGGTGCTGCCCTTGATTTTACTTGTGAAATTATTGAGTAAAACTGAGGGGAAGTTGCTGCAATACTATACCTCAGCTGATATTATGGGTGATTTTAGGAATGCTGTAGGGTATGCCTCTTTGGTGTTTGATTAGTTCTCTCTTTTTTTTTATTACTTTCACAGCGGCCACCACCTGGCCCGGCGAGGCAGACCAGGTTCCTATACAAAGTATTGGGTTCTGGTCTGACGAGTAGGATTTTTCGGTTAATAAGAGAAAAATTTGTCGTGGCCTGGGTGGTGGTGGCCGCTAATTAATAGACTCAGAAAAAGTAATTTATCTAAAAACCTTTAAAAACAAGAGTATATTTCATGCAAAAAGGTGGTATTATGGCAGAAGAGAAGAATGATGATAATGAACAGATGCAGTCTAAGTACTATGAGTTCCAGTTGATCAATGAGCAGCTTAAGGAGCTGCAGCAACAGGCCCAGGTGCTTGAAGAGCAGCTTGGTGAGCTGCAGTCAACTGTTGAGGCTCTTGGGGAGTTGAAGAAAACCAAGAAAGGCGAGAAGCTGCTTGTTCCTGTGAGCCAGGGTATTTTTGCCAAGGCTGAGCTTAAGAACAATGAGAAGCTTGTGGTTAATGTTGGTGCAAACACACTTGTTGACAAGGGTGTTGATGAGACAAAAGAGCTTATCAATGAGCGTCTCAAGAGAGTGACTGAGTTCAAAGACCAGACCATGCACAATATTGAAGCTTTGTCTGCACGGGCAAAGGAGCTTCTTGAAGAGCTGCAGTCTATGGTGGGTGAAGAAGAATAAGATGTTCAAGGCACTTCGAGAAAAGCTGAAGAGTGTTATCTCAAAGGCCTCAAAAAAGGTTGAGGAAGAGGCAGAGGTAGTTAAGGAAGTCAAGGAGACTGACCAGGTAACAGAAGCAGAAGAGCTTCCGCTTGAAGGGGCAATTGAAGAGCCTGTTGTTGAAGCTGTACCTGAAGAGATTTCTGAAGAGCCAGCTATTGCCAAGGAGCCTGTTCATGTCAAACCTAAGATTATTGAACCTGATGTTGTTGAGGCTGAGTTGGAAGCAGAGCCAGAGGTTAGTGATGAATTTGATGTTATTGAGAAACCACAGGTTGAAGTTGAAGAGCTTAAGATAAAGAAGCAGGAACCAAAGATAGAGAAAAGGCCTGCTCAAAAGCATACTGAATTGGCTGCTGAGCCTGCCAAACCAAAGAGGTTTTTTGCCAAGATCAAGCAGAGGATTTCTGAACGCATTCTCTCAGAGAAGCAGTTTGATGCAATCTTTGAGGAGCTTGAGATTGTGTTATTGGAAAACAATGTGGCTGTTGAGGTTGTGGAAGAAATAAAGAGCAATTTATTGCACAGGCTTGTTGGAAGGCCTTTGCTTAAGGGTGAGATTAATGAGGTTATCATATCAACATTGAGGAAATCAATTGAAAATCTGTTTGATGTAGAATCAGTTGACCTTATTGAAAATATCAAGGAAAAAAAAGAGAAACCATATGTGATTTGTTTTGTTGGTGTTAATGGTTCCGGAAAAACTACATCTTTAGCAAAGCTTGCGCATATGTTGAAACAAAATCACATCAGTTGTGTTCTTGCTGCCTCTGACACATTCAGAGCTGCTGCTATCCAGCAGCTTGAGGTGCATGCCAAGAGGCTTAATGTGAAGATGATAAAGCATGATTATGGTGCAGACTCGTCTGCTGTTGCTTTTGATGCAATCCAGTATGCAAAGGCGCACGATGTTGGTGTTGTGCTGATTGACACTGCTGGCAGGCTGCATTCAAATGTCAACCTGATGGATGAGATGAAGAAGATGAAGCGTGTTGCCAAGCCTGACCTGATTGTTTTTGTTGGTGAGAGTATAACTGGCAATGATTGTGTTGAGCAAGCTCGCACCTTCAATGAGGAGATTGGTATTGATGGTATAATATTGTCAAAGGCTGATGTTGACGAGAAGGGAGGTGCAGCCATTTCAATCAGCTTTATCACAAAAAAGCCGATTATGTATCTTGGTGTTGGTCAGGAGTATAAGGACCTTATAGAATTCAATCCTGAGATTGTTGTGCAGGGGTTGGGTTTAGAGGCTTGATAAATTAAAAATTATAAAGAAAAAAATCAAGTGCCCTCCTCCCAGCTCTCCATGTACTTGACCTGTTCTGGAGTCATGATGTCAATTTTTACTCCGAGTGCTTCAAGCTGTAGCTTGGCAATATGATCATCAATCTCTTCAGGAAGCTGGATGACTTCTGGTTTGAGTCCTTCTTTGTTCTTCACTGCATATTCCACTGCAAGCGCCTGTCCGCAGAAGCTAGTTGCCATGACCTCAGATGGATGGCCTTCTGCTGCTGCCAAATTCACTAGGCGACCTTCACCTGCAAGATATATCCTCTTACCATTGATTGTGAATTCTTCAAGTGATGGCCTTACCCTTGTTGTTTTGGTTGATTCTTTCCTCAAGCTTTTTACATCAATCTCAATATCAAAATGACCTGAGTTGGCAACAGTTGCACCGTCTTTCATTTTTTTGATGTGCTCCATTCTAATTACGTGCTTGTTGCCTGTGACTGTAATAAATAGATCTCCAAGAGGGGCTGCTTGTTCCATTGGCATCACTCTGAAGCCGTCATATTTAGCCTGCAGTGCTCTAAAGTGATTCACTTCTGTCACAATCACATTTGCCCCAAGGCCGCGAGCGCGCATTGAAGTACCTTTGCCGCAACTGCCGTAGCCTGCAATAACTGCTGTTTTTCCAGCAACAAGCATATTGGTTGCTCTGAGTATCCCGTCAAATGTTGACTGACCAGTGCCATAGTAATTATCCAGAAGATGTTTTGTCTTATTATCATTCACCGCAATAACCGGATACTTGAGTGCTTTGTCTCTTTCCATAGCCTTGAGACGGATTATTCCGGTTGTTGTTTCTTCGCAGCCTGCAATAAGCTCTGGAATCATCTTAGTATGGTTTTTATGGATCTCACTGACCAAATCGCAGCCGTCATCTATTGTGATATCTGGTTTCTGGCTGATGACGTTTGTTATATATTTATAATAGTCATCTGTTGTCTCGCCCTTGTATGCCCACACCTTGA
>JAHWHA010000139.1 GCA_019323665.1 Candidatus Woesearchaeota archaeon
AGGAGCAGGATAGGGCTAAGAAAGAGCTTGTGAGGTTTATTGAGCTGCTTGAGAATAAGTACAAGCAGCCTGTTTATTACATGGGAATGGATATTATTGAGGCAAAAACCTATGAAAGGTTTATCTTTGACAATGGTGGTTTTCTTGAGATTATGTCAGAGGCGCCTCTGGCTTTGAATGCTCATTTTGTGCACAGGGAGCAGGCAGAGGATTTCAAGAAAGCGCTTGTGGAGACTCTGAAAGAGATACTTCCAAAGACTCCGGTTGCAGATATGTTCCTAAATTCTATTGAAGTAAATGATGAAAAAGACCAAAGCCTAACTTATGATAAGTGGGACAAGATGAAAGAACTTGGGGAATAGTTAATTTACTCTTGGTCAACCTCTGGCCTGAAAAAATATTTTGGATTCGCAAAATTTAAATATTTCCCAAGCAAGAAGATATTACCTTAAAAATGGAAACACACACTCTATTAATTGCCTTTGGTCTAACTCTTTTTGCAGGGCTCTCCACCGGTATTGGTGGGCTTATCGCACTTTTTACCAAAAAAACCAACAAGAAGCTTCTATCATTTGTGCTTGGTTTCTCAGCAGGTGTTATGATTTATATATCCTTAGCAGAGCTGCTAACAGAATCAAGCCACGGGCTTATTGAGGGATATGGCAAAAGTATTGGTGCATTAATCTCGCTTTCTTCATTTTTCATCGGAATTGCTGTTATCGCAATTATCAATAAATTTATTCCAGATTATGAGAAACTCCACGAAGTACACAAGGTGGAAGAAGTTAAAAACAGGAAACTGGCAAATGATTATGGAAAATTGTACAAATGCGGGGTTTGCACTGCGATTGCACTCTCTATTCATAATTTCCCGGAAGGCATAGCAACCTTTACCAGTTCACTTGTCAATGCCAGGCTTGGAGTGGCAATTGCCTTGGCAGTAGCCCTGCACAATATCCCTGAGGGCATATCAGTTGCCATACCATTTTTTTATTCAACAAACAGCAGGAGGAAAGCAGTTTTATATTCATTCTTGTCAGGAATGACAGAACCCCTTGGGGCATTAATTGCATTTTTAGTGCTTGCTCCATTCTTAAACCCGGTTCTGCTTTCGCTAATGTTCGCATTTGTTGCCGGGATAATGGTGTATATCTCATTTGACGAGCTGCTGCCCGCTGCAAGGGAATATGGCGAAGAGCACATGTCAATCTATGGCATAATGGCTGGGATTGCTGTGATGGCGTTTAGTCTGGTGTTATTGGTTTAAGAAATTTTGACCAATTACAACAATTTGGCATAAGTTGACCCATTACTGATCTTTTGAATTCAACCTGTAATATCTTTCAAGAACCTCTCTGTTGTCAAAAGCAATATCAATCTCACCCAATTCTTTTCTTGAGAAAAAGCAGTAAGCATCTGATTCGCTGTTTATTACAGGATCTTCTTGATTGGCTGCATGAAAATAAAGGCATAGCCAATGGTGATTTGGCACAACATTGATGCTATCCTGGTAAAATAAAAATCTGGGATTAATATCCAAACCAACTTCCTCCTTGACTTCTCGAATTACTGCATCAAGAGAAGTCTCGCCCATATTGACAATGCCTCCCGGTATACACCAAAACCCAATATCAGGTTCCCTTGTTCTTTTAACAAGAAGCACCCTCCCTTGGTTTTCTATGATGGCTCTAGCACACACGTTTATTTTGCCTTCATACTCCTTCAAAGGTTTGTCTCCCATATCGATAGTAGAGTTATTAATCCAGTATAAATAATTTCTCAGCAGCCAAAGAAAGATTTATAAACAATCCAGACAGAAATTTCAATATGTACGATATAATCACAGTAGGCAGTGCAACTGTGGATGTATTTGTTGACACCGAATCTGCGCTCATCAAAATCAAGAGTCTCCATCAGGAAGAGGAGTTGTTGGCTTATCCTTCTGGCTCAAAGATACTGATTAAACATCTTGATTTTCAGACTGGTGGTGGTGGTACAAATACAGCTTTGGCATTCAGAAGACTGGGGCATAGAGTTGGGTATCTTGGCAAGCTTGGCCTGGATAGTGGTGGTAAACTTGTTATTGAGCAGCTCAAGAAGAACAAGATTGATTTTCTGGGTATCAAGGGCAAAGGGATCACTTCATACAGTATTATTTTAGATAGTATTGAGCATGACCGCACTATATTGACATACAAGGGGATTATGGATACCTTCAATTTTGCGGAGATTAACAAGAACAAACTCAAGACAAAGTGGTTCTATTTCTCTTCATTGACAGGCAGCTCTTACAAGGTGTTGGAAAAGCTCTCTGATTATGCAGTAAAGAACAAGATAAAAATTGCATTCAATCCATCAAGCTATCTGGCTGAGAAAGGCCGTGATTATCTGAGGAAAGTGATTGATAACTCATATATTCTTGTGCTTAACAAGGAGGAGGCTGAACTTATTGTTGGCAAAGGAGATATTAAAAACCTCCTGAAGCGGCTGTATGATATTGAGCCAGATATTGTTGTTATCACTGATGGCAAGAATGGTGCCTATGCTTATGATGGTAACAAAACATACCATATCAAAGCCCATAAAATCAAAGTGGTTGAGGCGACTGGAGCTGGTGATGCCTTTGCTGCCGGGTTTGTTTCTGGTACACTAAGGAAGGATGATATCAAGTTTGCTTTGAGAGTTGGTCTGGCAAATGCTGAGTCTGTGATTATGCACAAAGGTGCAAAGGGTGGACTGCTTAGCTATAAACAGGTGATGAGTTCTATTAAGAAAAGTCCTGGTAAAGTAAAGTTACTTTAAATGCAGCCACCGGGTTCAATAGATATGATTAATTCAAGTGCGTGAATAAAAAAATAAATTCCGATACATTTATAAACACGATTACAACACCTATATATAGTTCGGGGTGCAGTTAGGAACAGCCATATGGCATGTTGAGATATCGAGCCTGAAAAGGGTGCTTTTCAACCATGAGCTTTCTCACGGAAAGGCCCACCAAAAGGCTTTTTTCAACAGTAGGGCGCATTATTCAGTGTGCTCTATGCAAAAAAAACAGCGCGGTGATTGAGCTAAACAGCAAATGGCAACAACAAGAAGTCCAAGGAGAGGGAGTATGCAGTTTTGGCCTCGCAAGAGGGCCAAACGGATCTATGCTAGAGTGCGCTCCTGGCCTGATTCAAAAAAGGCTTGCTTTCTTGGTTTTGCAGGTTACAAGGCAGGGATGACCCATATCACTGTCAATGATGATTACAAGAACTCTATCACCAAGGGCATGGAGATTGCGATGCCTGTGAGCGTTATTGAGTGTCCGCCTGTCAAAATCGTTTCTCTCCGCTTTTATAAAAAATCAACAAAATGTATGGTTGCTGCTTCTCAGGTTGATTTCAAGGTTGACAAGGTGCTTGCCCGAAAACTTAGGCTCCCAAAAAATGTAAAGGAACAGAAGTTAGAGGATATAAAATTAGGGGATTATGCTGATATGAAGGTTGTTGTCCACA
>JAHWHA010000140.1 GCA_019323665.1 Candidatus Woesearchaeota archaeon
ATACTCAGGCACAGAGATGCTGCTGAGAATATTGGTTGAGGGAGAAGACAAAAAGCTTATAACCGAGCTCGCAGATAATATTGCGCAAAAGGCAAAATCAGCAATAGGTGAATAATCGGTGATTCTATGACAATAACAAAACAGGCAGTGATTCTGGCAGCAGGCAAATCCACAAGATGCTATCCTTTAACAATCACAAGGCCAAAATCAATGCTCACTGTTGCTGGCAAGACAATAATCGAGCACAGCCTTGACCAGCTTGTTGGAGTAGTTGAAGAGGCAATCATCATAGTAGGCTATAAAAAAGAGATGCTTATTGAGTTTCTTGGCAAAGAGTATCGAGGTTTGAAAATCAGTTATGTTGAGCAAAAGGAGCAGGGCGGAACAGCACATGCACTGCTCCAGGCTGAAAAGGCCGTTAAGTCAGACTTCCTTGCACTTTATGGTGATGATATATATTTCAAAGAGGACATTAAGGAACTAACAAAACACAAATTTGCTATTCTGGCAAAGGAACATGAAGAGCCACAGAGATTTGGTGTTGTTGAACACACTAATGGCAAACTAATTGAGATTGCAGAAAAACCCAGGAAGCCAAAATCAAACCTCATAAACATTGGGGTTTACAAACTTAACAGTGCTATCTTTGACATAATTAGGCAAACAGAAAAATCAGTGAGAGCAGAGATTGAGCTGCCAGATGCTGTGAATGCACTTGCCAAAAAAGATAAAGTTGAGGTTGTCCAGGCAAAGAATTGGCTGCCAAACGGCTATCCCTGGGATCTTCTTGAGACAAATTCAGCACTGCTTGCCAATCTACTCAAAACAGGTAAAAACCAAATCAAAGGCACAGTTGAAAAAGGCGCTACGCTTAAAGGCACAATCATCCTTGGCAAGAACAGCATAATAAAAGCAGGAAGCTACATTGAAGGCAACGTGTTCATTGGTGAAAACACAACTATCGGACCAAATTGTTATATCAGAGGCTCAACCTCAATTGGAGACAACTGTAAAATTGGCCAGTCAGTTGAGATTAAAAATTCAATAATAATGAATAATTCAAAAGTTCCCCATCTAAGCTATGTTGGAGATTCTATAATTGGCGAGCATGTCAACATCGGCGCAGGAACAATAATTGCAAACCTTAGGCATGACAAAACCAATATAAAATCAATGGTCAAAGATAAACTAGTTGACACGGGCAGGCATAAGTTCGGGGCAGTTATTGGTGATAATGTAAACACAGGAATAAACACAACAATCTATCCTGGAAGGATCATGTGGCCTGGGAAATCTACATTACCAGGTGAAAGTGTTATTAAGGACATTAAGTAATCCAACTTTCTACTCTGTTCTATATTCTATCCATACATAAATATGTCAATTTTTATTATATCACTCCAAAATGATAAACTTTATATATCAGTGTATACTTTTGTATATTGGCAAATATGGCAAACAAAAAGAGGTTGAGGGAAGCTATGGAGGATGTTGAATATGAAGACTTGCTCAAGCTTGACAAAGACCTCAGCTCAGGCGGCCTTCATCTGAAAAAGCTTGTGGCGCAGAAGCTCCATGATATTGAATCAGAGCAGGTTAAGCTATGCGCAACCTGCGGCACCTCAATCAACCCATATTTTATTGATGACTTCACACTCACATTTGGTAGAAGAGATTTCAGGAAGCGTGCACATTTTTGCGGCACAGACTGCCTAAAGTACTTCCTAAACTCACTAGAATCAGAAGAAAAGAACAGACTTAAAACAAAGCCAACAGAAAGCTTTTAAAAAATACTCCTATTAGCTTCTGCAATGGAAGAGTACATACACCAGCTAAAAATTCCCAGGCAAAGGATCGCAGTACTCATAGGTAAAAAAGGCGAAACAAAAGCGATGCTTGAGGGGCATACAAACACAAAAATCAATATTGACTCAGAAGAAGGCGATGTGACAATAAGTGGCACTGATACAATCGCGGTCTATAAGACAAGCGAAATCATCAAGGCAATAGGCAGAGGCTTCAACCCAGAGACAGCGCTCCAGCTGCTCAAGCAGGACTGCTGCTTTGACATCATTAATATCGCTGATTTTGTCAAGAGAAAACACCACATGCAGCGCCTCAAAGGCCGAGTCATTGGAAGTGATGGCCGTGCAAGGAAAAACATTGAAGAGCTCACAGAGACAGAGATATGTGTTTTTGGGAAGACCATCTCAATAATCGGCGAGATTGAAAAGGTTGCAATAGCCAGAAGAGCAATAGAGTCATTGCTCGCAGGAAGCATGCATTCGACAGTGTACAGATGGCTGGAGAAAAATAAACGAGATATGAAGATGAGGGATATGGCATAATCCGATGGCAGAAGAAACACAGCAAAAAATTGGTGAAACGACAAAAGAGAAACCAATTGCCCATGAGCTTGCAAAGAAACAGAAGGAGATAAGCGTAGCAGAATTCTTCAGCCGCAACCGACATCTGCTTGGTTTTGACAACGCTAGCAAAGCACTTCTCACAACAATAAAAGAGGCAGTTGACAACTCACTTGATGCATGCGAAGAGGCTGAAATCCTTCCTGAATTGGAGGTGCAGGCAATAGACATGAGCCAGGACAGATTTAAGATAATTGTTGAGGACAATGGCCCTGGCATTGTCAAACAGCAGATCCCGAAAATCTTCGCAAAACTCCTCTACGGCTCAAAATTTTTCAAATTGTCGCAAAGCAGAGGCCAGCAGGGGATTGGTATAAGTGCATCAGTGATGTACGGCCAGCTCACCACAGGTAGGCCAGCAAGAATAACCTCAAAAATATCAAAGGATGCACCAGCACACTACTATGAATTGTTTATTGACACAAAAACCAACAAGCCTGAGATAATCAAAGAAGAGCAGGTGGAGTGGCAAAAGCAACACGGCACAAAGATTGAGATAGATCTCGAGGCAATCTACAAAAAGGGGCTCCGAAGTGTTGACAGCTATCTTAAGTACACAGCTGTTGTGAATCCGCATGCATCGATAATCTATACAGCACCTGATGCCACCCAGATAATATTTCCAAGAGTCACTGATAAACTGCCCAAGAAACCAGAAGAGATCAAGCCTCATCCATATGGCGTGGAGCTGGGCAGGCTGATAAAGATGCTGCAGTCAACTGAACACAACACACTGCAGAGCTTCCTCTCAAATGAATTCTCGCGTGTAGGCAGCGGCACTGCAAAGCAGATCTGCGAGAATGCTGCACTTTTACCCAACACCAAGCCAAAGAAAGTCTCGAGAGAAATGGCTGAAAATCTGATGAAAGGCATCAAGAAAACAAAGCTTATTGCGCCGCCAACAGACTGCATCAGCCCTATTGGTGAAAAGCTATTGGAGAAGGGGTTGCGCAAAGAGATAAACGCAGAGTTCTATTGTACAGTTTCAAGGAAACCCTCAGTGTATAGGGGCAACCCTTTTGCGATTGAAGTGGGTATAGCCTATGGAGGAGACCAGGCTTCGGAGGGGTCAATTACTCTTATGCGTTTCGCAAATCGAGTTCCTTTGCTCTACCAGCAGAGCGCTTGCTCAATCACAAAATCGGTCATCCAGACAAACTGGAGACCATATGGTTTGAGCCAAAGTTCAGGTTCATTACCTCAAGGCCCGGTCACAGTACTTGTGCATATTGCCTCTGTATGGGTTCCATTCACCTCAGAGAGCAAAGAGGCTGTTGCCCATTACCCAGAGATTATCAAGGAGACAAAGCTGGCTATTCAGGAAGCTGGCAGAAAACTTGGTGGCTATGTTAAAAAGAAGAAGAAAGTTAAGCAGGAGCTCAAGAAAAGAAGTTATATCGAGAAATATATACCCCATGTGGGCGGTGCGTTGAAAGAGCTCGTTGGTTTGACAGAGCTGCAGGAAAGGGAGGTCGAGCAGCTGCTCAAGCAGATACTTGAAAAAGACAGGGGAAAACTGAAGAGCATGGAGTTTGATAAAGATAAAAATATTGACTATGATGAGGAGTTCGCAAAAATAGGCAAACAAGATGACAAAGATAGTGACAAAGATTCAGGACAAGGCAACTGATGTTTACAAGAGCATCAAAAAGAAGAAAAAGCCGCAGCTTGAGATGCCCATACGCTCTCTCAACAACATAACATATAATGTCAAGGACGGCTACTTTGAATTGAACAACAAATACAAGGAGCGTACACTAACGGCATCCACAATCAAGACATTTGCGCAAACACTGCGAATGATGGCATTCTCAAAAGAGATATTGGAAAATGATGACATTGCTACCAAAAGAGAGACATACTATGTGAGCAAGAACTGGGGTGATGCCCGTTTCAGCGAACAAACAGACTCAGATACCGTAATGGATGATTTTGAGGCGATGATGCAGGTCAACCGAGAACAGCTCGGCTTCATCCCCGAGGAAAAGGGAGGAGATGTTGCAGGTAAACTCACTGTGATTGATAGAGAGCCTGGCACAGGCAAGGAGATCAAGATAGATTGCACAAAGTTTGGTACAGGTGCGTACTCAATTCCAATTTCAGTAGAAGAGCTCAAATTCGAAACCAAGGCTGAGTTTGTGCTGGTAATAGAGAGCGCAGGTATGTTCCAGAGACTGCAGAAACACAACTATTGGAAAAAGGCCAACTGCATATTAATCTCAATGGGTGGAGTTCCAACAAGAGCATGCAGACGTTTTGTTAGAAGACTGAGCGATGACATTAATATTCCAGTGTATGCATTTGTTGACGGCGATCCATATGGTTGGCTTAACATATACAGGACACTCAAGGTTGGTTCTGGTAATGCAGCGCATATAAACCAGTATTTTTGTGTGCCAAAAGCAAAATTCTTCGGAATAACAGCTCAGGACATTGTGGATTATAAACTGCCAACGCACCCACTGAAGGAGATAGACATCAAGCGTGTTAAAGACGGCATGAAAAATGATCCGTTTGTGCAGCATCACAAGGAGTGGCAGAAAGCACTGCAGCTTCTGGTAAAAATGAAAGTCAGGGCTGAGCAGCAGGCATTGGCAA
Source organism: Candidatus Woesearchaeota archaeon (assembly GCA_019323665.1). Taxonomy (GTDB): domain Archaea; phylum Nanobdellota; class Nanobdellia; order Woesearchaeales; family JAGVZT01; genus JAHWHA01. Next base: position 5,025 of record JAHWHA010000140.1, read on the forward strand.
CCCATGGTCTTAATTTTGTGATCTCTGATTACCTGCCAGACAAACTCAAAAACCCCAAAAGCTGGCTGCCTTAATTAGCCTTACATCAATTTATATGAATCAACCTATGCAATCTCTTTGCCAAAATCAATATAAGAATCTCAGCTTCTAAATTCAAGCTTTGGGAAAACCTTGTGCATATTGCTGCAAGTACACACTAGGCTTCAGCTCCATACTACTTGCAGCCAACTCACTACAGGCAGCCACAGCCCTTCTTGCCAATGGCAATTCTGCCTCAACAGGGTATTGCGAATTTGCACTAATCAACTCAACCAGCCCTGTGTAGTCCCTCTTTATCTGGAAATCAATATTTCCTTCCAACCACCTAGGAATAGCCCAAGTGGGAGAAACAAAAACACTCATCAGATTTTGGCGACCTAAATACAATTGATAAATGTGAAGTGGGCTCAGCGCCTCCTCATCTCCAACAAGAATATATTTGGTGAACTCAGGATGCTCTTGAATAAAGGTGATTGCATGGCAATTTTTGTCATAAACCTCAGTTTCAATACCAGCAAAGCCAAGCTCACTGAAAGGCTTAGTTAAAGCATCAATATTCCTGGTAACAATGTGCCACTCAATATCAGGCAACAAACCAAAAAAATCCTCAACACCCGGAAACAGAAGTCTTTGCTTTTGGGCTGCTGTGGCACTCTCTATCCTGGCAAGTTCAGCTTCATTGTCTTTCAGAAACATCCCATAATACTCCTTCCAGGCTTCCTCTTCAGCTTTCTGCATATCATGTGAAGTCTCAACTCCACACTTCTTTTTTGCCCAGTGTGATGCAAGAGAATATGCTGTATTGTCAACCCAATGCCAAAACCAAGGGTTAAGAATCCTGTTATGAGGATTCCATGGTATCATATCCTCAAATGGTAGCTTTTTGGCTCTGTTCCTGCCGATACTGTCATCATGATCAACAATACCAACTTCTGCTTCCAAAAGCTTTGGCACCAGTACAGTTGGATCTCCAAGAACCCGCAAGTTTCTATATTCGAGCCTGTCTTCAAGCATTTTTACCTCATCTAATCAAGAACCCCTTTTGTTATTCAATAAGGGTTTTGGAGTCCACATTTTAAATATTGTTGTACTATAAAATAAGAAAAAATCACCTCTTCGCTTTGAAGAGGGCTATTTCTTTTTTGAAGGTTTGCGCTTCTTGGTTCTTTTTTTTGAAGATCCACGTGAAGCCTTTTTCTCTAAACCTGCAATATGCTTGCTAAGCTTGTCCAGCTCTTTGCGTGCAGCAGGTCCAAATTTCTTCACAAACTCTTTTGAGTGTTTCTCCACTGTACTCTTCAGTTGCTTGCGATGAGACTCAGACTCTTTCATAATGCTGCTCACCAGCTTCTCGCCTTCCTTCTTTGAAAGCTTGCCCTGTTTCACAAGCCCATTCACAACCTTGTCTGCCTGCTTCTTTGTGAGTGCAGCAGCGCCCACACCGAGCAAGAACATCTCTCTCAATGCTTTTTTCATTCAACTACCTCCGTAACCAGTTTTGTGGATATTTGAAAACAGGATATAAAACATGAGTACAACTGCAAGCATGAGATAAACAAAAGAATACATGGGCATCCCCAGGAGCAGATTGCTGCTATATGGCATCATCAGTACGCTGCCGATAATCAGGGCAACAACAATAAAACCAAGGATTAGGTTTGAGCTGAGCCTGTTAATTGAGACACCAAGGTTCTTCACATCTTTATCAATCGCCTGCACAGTCATCGCTGTGCCCTTGCGCTCCATCATCGCCTGTTCAGACTGCACTGGAAGTTGATTGATAAAGCCAAGAACTCTATTGGCATAAGACTCTGTCTTTCTCAAAATAAATTTTGGGCTTTTCCGCCTTGACTTCTCCTTTTTGATGAACGGCTTCGCCACCTGGATAAAACTAAGCTCAGTGTCAATAAGACTGCAATCGCTTTCAAGAGTCATCAATGTTTTCATAAGCAGTATCAGGTTGGCTGGTACCTTGATCTTGTTCTCTCTGAAGGTGATTATCAGCTTGCTCATCATCGCAGACAGCTTGATGTCTTTGACAGATGTATCCTTATAATCAAGCAGTGTTTCCATGAAGTCCTCTTTAAGCTTTTCAGTGTCAACTGGCTCAGTTATAAAACCCAGGTTGAGCAGTATATCTGGTATTTGTTCATAGTCGTCGTCTATGTATGAGAGGAGGAAAAGCTCCATATTCTCCTTATAGTTCTCGCCAATAAAGCCAGTTATCCCAAAATCCAGCAGCGCCAGCCTGTTGTGAGGTAGCACAACAATATTCGCAGGATGGGGATCAGCATGGAAGAAGCCATCAACAAGCATTTGTTTAAGAGAAGAGGAAACCAAATTTTCACAGAACCTCCTCTTATCCATTTTGAAATTGCCGCTTCTGATCATAT
>JAHWHA010000141.1 GCA_019323665.1 Candidatus Woesearchaeota archaeon
AACTCCACCAGTTGCTGAGCACAATACAGCGCTCTGAACTTGAGCAGGCAAAAGGAATTTCTGTTCAGGCAGAAGAGATTGAGAGTGATGTTCTTGGCCAGAAGCTTGATTCCTTCAAACATAACAATCACCTGCTAAACAATGAGATAGCAAATCTCAAGAGAAAGCTGGAGAAAAGAGACAGCGCATACAAACAGCTGGACACCAAGGACAGCATTGAGAGTACAAAGGCAAGAGAACATATAAAAAGCCTTAAAAATGAGGTAAGACAGCTCAAGAGAATCAAAAGGATAAATGATAGGGATATTTTATTATTGAACACTGCCTTTGAACGGAAAACAGCAAAGGAGATTGAAAAACTCAAAAAGGATCTTGCCAGGCGTGAAGTGAAGCTGGAGAAGTTTAACCAGATAACCCAGGCTCAGCAGGATACCAATATCCAAAAAATCAGCAAAATAAAAACACAGACTCGTGAACTTAAAATAATAGGAAAAGCTCACGAGAAAGATGCCAATAAATCGATAAAGGAGCTAAGAAATTGGATGACAGGCAAAAAAAATATGTTTAACAAGCTCAACTCTGAAGCACGCAGTGAGCATACAAGAGCTGACAAGAAAATAGACGAATTGCAGAAAGAGCTGGGAGACATCAAGAGAACAAGGGAACAGCATGAACTGGACACCGTAAATATGGTGGATGATTTGGAGCAAAGAATCGCCAAGGAAGAGAAGGTTGTTAAAGAGATAAGCAGTCAGATTAAGATGGGTAGGGGAGAACATGATATAGAGATAAATAAAATCAAGAAAGAGCTTGCTGATCTGAAGAACACCAGGAGGCTTCACGGAGAAATTATAGATAAGGAGCTTGAGAATCTCGAAAACAATCTGGGCGAAAGAGATAACATGATTAAAAATCTAGGTGCCTCTGCCACTCTTGATAAAAAGGAATACAATTCCAGAATCAAAGAGCTTGAAAGAGAGTTAAATAGTATCTGCAAAAGTAACAAAATTCACAGAAAGAACATCTCAAAGCTCAAAAAGAGATATGACAAGGATATTGAGAAAATTGAGAGAAAAATTCTGACGCTGGAAAAAGTCCGGCGCTTGTGATAAGGTTTCTAAGTCATTTTTGTAACCAATTCGTGACATTCATTCACAATATAAATAATTCTATTTGTTAAAGGCAAAATTTATATAATAAAAAAACAACCCATAATTATAGTTTCTAACGGGGTGTAAACTGTTCAATCTCTCAAGGTTGGACTCTAAATAATATAATAAGTGGAGGAAAAGATGAAAAAGGCAATTCTGTTTGGGATTATAGCAGTGATGATTCTGGTTATGTCATTTTCAGTGGCAGCTCAGCCGCTTTGGGACATAACAGGAAAATGGAGATTCAATTATTATTACAATGGCATGGTGTATGTCCATACAATGATGATTGATTCGATGGACACAGCAACAGGTGAATTCCAGGGATATGGGTATTATAATGCAAACAACGCATACACCTGGGTGATTGTTGATGGAGTAGTGGATGGTGATTCTATTGAGTTCACACTTGACTACACTGGAGCAAATCCCGATTATTATGTGGATGCAACAGGCATAATATCCTCTTCAACTCTGATGGAAGGGGATGCAACAGCCCCTGGACAGGTGGCAACATGGGATGCTGTTGGATTGGCAACACCAATAAACAGGGATGAAGATGGAGATGGTGTTGATGACAGTATAGACCTCTGCCCTGAAGCATATTCTGATTCACCAACAGACGGTCTTGGCACTAACAGATGGATTGTAGATGAAGGAGTGTGGACGACTTCACAAGAAAAACTAAAAGGCAAGGGCAAAATCCAGGGTGATTTCTTACCTGACATGGATTTCACTTATGGTTGCAGCTGTGAGCAGATACTTGATTCAATGTCTGCAACTTTAAATGCAGATTTTGGAGGTCATTACAAGTATGGATGCAGCAAAAGTATTCTTGAGGCTTGGAATGCTGGTGAGTATTATGTTGGCCCAACCTGGATTGAGACTGTTGAGGTTCCAGCAAATTTGGCAACCAATACCTTAAGTACAAGCACACTTGAATTAGGTAAAGACTACTTCCTGAAAGCCTACGGAACTGCAGATGCAGGAGACAGCATTGAGTTTGATGCCAAGTACAGCTTCCGCACAGGCAGCAGCTTAGAGTGGACTGATGCTGTCTCAACCTACGAGAGCTATGGCACAGAGCTGCTGGACTTGTATGTGGATGGCATGAATGTTGATTGGGGAGATTACAGTGAAGAGCATATTTATCAGATACCTTATGCAGGAACTGGTAATCAGGCAGCATTCAAGATATATGACGTCTACTATCCAAACAATGTTGGCAGCCTAAGTGTTGACATAATTGAGGACAAGTGGGTTGACCTCAGGTACGTGCACTTTTTCTTTTTTTCTTTTATTTTTATCA
>JAHWHA010000018.1 GCA_019323665.1 Candidatus Woesearchaeota archaeon
ATTGTAAATATGGTAGGTGCGCTGAAAAAGAGGGTGAGGGAAAGAGCACAAGCTTTATAAATATTGGAAGTGAGTTATAAATGTTGAAAGAGGTGCATGATGAGGCTTTTTGGCAAAGAAAAGCAGATAGAGAAAAGTGAAGCTGCAGTTGCTGCAACCGTTGAGCAGAAGCCAAGCTCGGAAAAAAAACTCAGCAGCAGTAATGGAAGTTTTGAAGCAGAACTTACTAGGCTTAAAGCGCAGGTTGATTCTTTGGGTGAGCTTCGCAAGGTGTTTGGCGAGCGATTCTCAACTATTCATGAGACTCTTGGTGAGCTGCGCGGCATGATTATTGAGACAAACAAAGACCTGCAGAATATAAGGGTCAAAACAACAAAGTCAGTTGATCTTGTTGAGGCAGTGCAGCCTGACAAGCTTATGACTGAGCTCAGGAAACAGGATGTTAAGATAGAGGTTCTAAAAGCGAATATAGAGAGCAATGAGGCTCGCATGGAGACTATTCTTAATGAGTTACGTGAGCTGAGGAACAAGTTGAATGCTTTCCGTGGGATTGAGGAGATAGTAAAGCTCAGCCAGGAGGTCAAAGATGAGCTTATTGATATAAGGAAGGTCAAGAGTGTTGCGGAGCGCCATTCTGATAAGATTGAGAGCATGTTCATTGATTTTCAGAATCGCATCAAGGAGCTGACAGGTTTGGAGGATGATGTAAAGGCCAACAAGGCAAACCTTGAGAAACTGCTGAAAGATTTTGATGAGCTCAAGCTGGGGGTGCTCGAGAAAGCTGAGAAAAAGGATGTTGATAAGATAATTAAGACAAGCAGGGAGTTTGAAAATCACACAACTCGGGCAATCACACTACTCAATAGGGTTTTCATTGAGTTTGAGCAGGATCTTAAAAAGGAGTTTGACACCAGACTGGCACAGCTGGATGGGGTTGAGGGTATTCTCAAGGAGCTGGCAAAAGAATCCCCAAATCTTGATAAGAATATAGGACAGCTGAATGAGCTTATCCAGAAACAGATGGAGTCAAAGAAATCAGGGAGCAAGAAGAAGGGGCTTTTGGCAAGGTTAACGGGAAAAAAGAAGGAGGGAAGTGGTGAGAAAAAAGAGGGATCCTCAGGAGGCGAGGATATTGATTTGAAATCTCTTGGGATTGAAGAGTGATATCAAAATTGTGATAACGTAAACTAACAATATTGGCAGTGTATTTAGACATTCTATTAGGGCAGTGCCAATCTCTTTGCAGTATGTTGTCAACCAGCAGAAGCTATGCATAAACCAAAATCTTTATATATAGGTTATATCCAAAAGCATATAATATTATAAACAAAAGATGAAATAATTATATTGAAAAGGGTATAACTGTGATTTTTGGTGATGTTGATCTAGAGATAATGGAACTTTTTTCTAAGGATATTGTTGCCTATTTCAGCATCAACCAGATCGCCAAGCTTATTGGAAAAACTTACCCTTATGTGAACAAGAGAGTTGGTTATCTAATTGAGGAAGGGATTTTGAAGAAAAATGTTGTTGGTGCTTCTCATCTCTGCTCTGTGAATTTTTCGAATGATAAGGCAATTGTACTTCTGAGTCTTGTTGAGATTGAGAAAAGAGATAGATTCTGGAATACCAGGCAAGAGCTCCAAAAGGCGTTTGAGTTGATTGTAAAGGATAATGAAGAGAGAGTTTTTCACTGTGTGCTAATGCACAAGAAACAGTTGATTTTTGTGGTTGATGATTCTAAGTGTAAAGTAAAAATTGAGGGTTATGATACAAAATGCGTTGATAAGCCCGGGTTTAAGAAACTCCTGCTGGAAGGGGCAATTCTGCAGGACCATACAATAATATCTGGCTTTGAGCGCTACTTTGAATTTATTAGAGGAGTTGAGCGTGAGCTTAAGCTGAAAAGCATACCATTGTGAAGATGTTCGTGGCACTACACAAAAAGGGGAGAAGTAGGAGTAAACAGATTCTATTAGCTGTAATTAGCTTAAGTGTAGTGCTACTTGTTTCAGGGCTAATGGGTTTTGCTGATGAATATTCACAAAGCGTGGTCAGCAATATTTCTCTTAACAAATGGGAGTATTTTGTTGGAGAGAGCGTCATAATAAAGTTAGTGCCACCATTTGAAGCGCGAAGCTTAATCATAGTCTACAATGACAGCGCGTATGAATATGCTGGCACTCTTGAAGAGAATATTGAATATTTGCCAAAATGGGTTGGTGAATATAGTTTGAGATTAGCTGATATTTACACCAGCTCCTTTGAAGAAGTGAGTTTCCAAGTGCTAGCCCCTGATACTAACTCGAGTGAAGAGTATTTTGGCAGTTTTTCATCAAGTGACATTGATAATAATAGCCCAGGGCTATTTGGACTGCCAGAACAAAATTCAGATGGCTGTGATGATATTTCGATTTTCAGAGAGCAGGCTGAGGGGCTTAAACAAGGGGGGATTAGCACTGTTAGGCTCTATCTAATAAGTCATGAAAGTACTTGCAACAATGTTGGTGTTGTTGAGATAATTCCGGATGGATGGAGTATGGTAGAATATCCAGAAGATATTGGTAATTACACAGAGGGCATCCTAAACATGCATATCCCCTATCTCAACCAAGGTTCTGTTCGAAGTCTTGAATACAAAGTGCAAGCACCTTCTGATGAAACACAGTATCACTTTGAAACAATTCTGATATATGGCAACAGCACTCATGACATTACCAAGAGAAGCAGCGCTTGGATTGAAGTGAACTCCTCTAGAGCCTGGTTTGAAACAGGGCTCGATCTGTATGGTGATGATACAATATTGACAAGAGGTATTAGCACTGGATATGGTTACCGTGCAATTGGATCTGTTACTAATATTGGAATTGCAGTCAAAAATTATACAACATACTACAGGCTGTTCTTTGACCCTGCCGTGTTTAGGGTATACGCTGGCAATGGCTGCAATGTAGTTGAAAGCAGCCCAAAAGACTACCTTGAATGCCAATTCGAGGATTTTGAGGAGAACAAAACATATTCATTTGAATTTGAGATTGAGGCTCTGGAGGAGCAAACTGGCTATTTGGATGTTAAAGTAACATATGATCCACCAATGAAAGAACCTGGCTGGTTAACAAAAGTTTTCAATAAGTTAAAAATATGTTTGGGTAAGATATATGAGTTCTTCAGAGCTGGCATTACAGGTTTCGTCACAGTAGAGAGTGCACCAATAGCCTCTCCTGCGGAGGTGAAAAGCACAAATACTGTTCCTATAGCTTCACTAAAAAGTATCGACCGATTTGTAACCGGCAATGTGAAACTTGATTGCTCAGAGAGTTATGATCCTGATGGTGACAACCTAAATTATGCGTTTGCGATATCAGATGATAGAAGCTTTAATACCAAGAGGACGCTGTGTCTTGGTGAGGAGTCTGTGTGCGATTGGGACACCTCAGAAACCGAAGATATCTGCAAAAAAGATTGTTATATTAAGGCTGTTGTCTATGATGACATTCTAACATCTGAATCCAAGATTATAATCACAAGTGTTGACAACACACCCCCACAGATTACCAAGATTGTGCCAGCCTCTGGCGAAAGCCTAAAAACAGCTTCTGGTTCTGCAAGATGTGTGGCAGAAGACCAATATGAATTAGATTATTCTATAGAGGTGTTTTATCAAGGGGGCTGGCACAGTTTATGTGAGAGGAGTGAGTGCAGCTATGATCTTTCGGATGTTGAAGATAGTGAGATTAGGATTAGATGCACTGTGAAAGACAGATTCTTTGAGGTTTCAGAAACAAGCAGAAGAATCAGATTGGATATTGAAGATAAGCTCAGTGTACCAAACAGCATAACTAGTGGATCAGGTACAAGTACAACTGGCTTCAGTGGAAGTAGTGTTGGTGGAGGAACAGCATCTGGTTCGATGGGTAAGGAAGAATCCCAAAATGATGAAGGATTTGTGAAGGTATGGATAACAACTGAGCTTGGATTGTTTGTGAGCTCAAGCCAAGACACAAGTAACATAGAGATTGAGATTTCTGACAGCAGCGAGGTAAAGAGAAATCATACAGTAAAGATATTGACGGACAAAGGAAACGGATTAAAGGATGCCTTGGTTGAGTTTGATGCAGGTCCAATCAACTCCTTAAAGCTGCACAACACCAATACAAAAAAGGAGTTGAAGATAAGAATTGAGGAACTCACAGAGCTTGAGGACATAAGCATACGAGGAAGGTCTGTAAAGAGGGTTTATGCAATTGATCCTAGTGGGACTGATTTCACTGATGGGCTGGTGAGTGTAACTGCCCAAGGCTCTGAATTGTGGAAATGCGCTAACTGGGATTTTGCAGGACAAAGATGTCTGGGGTATTGGAAAAGAATAATGGGCATAGTACCAGATACTGAGTATTCTTTTGTGCTTACACCAGATGATCCTGGCTATGCAGAAACAGGTGTTGCTTCTGTAAATACCATAAAATCAATATACCATCCAGGGGAGATTGCTGAAATATTGATAGTGGTACTTGACACAAGTGGTTATCTTGTTAGTGGTGCAGATGTTGAATTAACTGTGACAGCACCAGATAATAACTCCACATTCTATTCGACAAGGATTGGAGATATTATGGAAACAAGCAAGGGAGTTTATGTGGTCAATTATTCTGACACTTCAATTGAAGGGAATTATACAATATTTGTGGAAGCCATATCTTCAGGAGTTAATACAACTATGATTTCGCACTTTGCTGTATATGAATCATATGAATTTGATATCCTAAGGGAATTGCCAGTGACAACTGACCCATGGCAAGGAGCATTTGACTCAGTGGTTAGGATACTATCCAACGAGTACACTGGAATGTTCAGCTATACTGAGGTGGTGCCTGCTGATTTTGAGGTTAGTGAATATGGTAATGCTGAGAAATCAGGGTATGTTGACAGAATTCATCTTACCTGGCACAATCTCACAAATGATTCAATAGTTAGTTATAAAGCGCAGCCTCCGTTAGTAGCTCCAAATCTTTATAGCATTGGGCCTTCAAGGGTTGTATACGGTGTCTATACTTTTGACGAAGCCAGACCATGGTTCCTGGCAATTGATCCAAGTCCTGAGTCTCTACTGTCAACCAGCGGCCAATGGTATCCTCTCGCAGGACCTGCAATTGATAGTACAGATCTGGATGATCTTAATTCCGCTGGAGGTTTAGGATTGCTATTGGATGCCAATGATAATGATGATGATTTTACTGTGGTAATTAATGACACAACTCCAGAGGGGGTGATTGGGGAGATAAGCCAAGTGCATATTGTGGTAGAATGGAACAATTTTGGTGGAGTGGATGATGGAGAACTGATAATCGAAGGAAGGAGCAATGGATATGATGGGACATTATTCTGTACAGGGAGCAATGTGGGAAGTGGGACTGTAACAGTTGACTGTGATGCACAATGGTCCTTTACCGAGTCGCAATTGAACAGCTTGGTTGTGAATGTGATAAATGATGGTACTGGTAATGAGGACTGTAGGATAACCTATTTACATGTTGATGTTGTTTATACTGAAGTTAATCCTCCGCCTGAAGTTGTTCTACTGACGCCAACAAACAATGATTGGTTAACATACAGAAATGTGAATTTTACCTATAATGTAACAAGTGATGATGGGATTTCAAATTGTAGCCTTTGGACTGATGAGGGTGGTTGGAGTCTTAAAGAATCGAATGCAACTGGGATAATCAATAGCTCAATCAACTGGATCAATGATAGTTTTTCCTCAGATGGTGATTTCAAGTGGAATATCGAGTGTTATGATGGTTCTGGAAGCGGAGGGTTTGCTGATGAGAATTGGACTGTGAGGATTGACACCACCCCTCCAACTGTTTCCCTTGAAGAGCCTGAACCAAACTATTTCAATGATTTCTCAGATCCTGTTGATGTCACTTTCAATTGCAGCATAACAGATAATGCAGATTCAGCTAACATATCATTATATATTACTGATCACACGAACCAAAGCTTTGGATTTTCTGACTCTTGTAGCATATCAGGAGTGAATAGCTCCTGTGTTTGGATAAAGAGTCTTCAAAATGGAAATTATACATGGAATTGTCTTGGTTATGACATAAATGGATGGTATGACTGGGGCGAAAACCAGACTATATTGATTAACTCGTCAATCTCAGCACCCAGAATCCATGAAATTCAGTGCGAAGAGTCTGTTGGAGTTTGGGGGTCATGTTATGATGTGGCATTCACTGATAACTTGCTTGCTATAAGAGTTAACTGCAGCGACAATGATGGCTCAATTGTAAATGCAACCTTCAATTTGACAAATATCCCTGACCAAAACACCTATTTTTCAGGGAATGCAACTTCAAATCAGGGTGATTGGTGGTATTTCAACAACACAGACTTACTGATAAATGATTCAGGTGATTTCAAATTAGAAGTTACCTGTTGGGATAACACTGCACTTTCAACAACAAATCAGACAGAGTGGTTCCTGCCTTGGGGTACCTTGACAGCAAGTCTGGTATCTCCTGTTTCAGATACCTCTGTTTACCAGAATGAGACTTTCACATTTACTGCAGAGATTGAGTGTAATGGTGGTGAGTGTGGTGATGTTAATGCCACTC
>JAHWHA010000142.1 GCA_019323665.1 Candidatus Woesearchaeota archaeon
AAGCTGCAAAGGAGCTGCTAAAAGATGTCAAGTTTCCTGTGATACTCAAGTTTCCCCAAGGCACACAGGGCAAGGGTGTGCTTTTTGTTGAGAGCTTTGCTGCTGCTGCATCAACATTAGATGCTTTGTCTGTTCTAAATCAGCCAGTGATTATCCAGGATTATATTGAGACTGGAGGTGTTGATCTGCGTGTGATTGTTACTGGAGATAAGGTCGCTGCTGCTATGAAGCGTATTGCGGTGTTTGGTGAGAAGCGCGCCAATATACATGCGGGAGGCAAAGGTGAGGCTTTTATCCCTGATGAGCGCACAAAAAGGGTCGCTCTTAACACTGCCAAGGCTATTGGAGCTGACATCTGTGCTGTTGATATGCTCGAATCTGTTAAAGGGCCTGTTGTGATTGAGGTTAACCTTAGCCCTGGTCTGCAGGGCATTACCAAAGCCACTGGTATCAATGTTGCTGAAAAGCTTGCGAGTTATATGCACGATAGGACAAGGGAGTATATTGCGCAAAAGAAAGCATCTGTTAAGACTGCTGATATCCTGAAAGATGTTGGAGTGGCGGCTGCAGAGGATGGCAGGATTAATGAGATTATTGGCAATCTTGATTTGCGCGGCCAGCGATTGTTATTACCTGAGACTGTTTCAAAGATGACCAAATTCACTGATAAAGGCGAGTATATTATCAAATTCAAGGACGGCGAGCTTTGTATCAAGAGGATGAAAGCCTGGAAAAAATAGATTTTTACTATGGGATTCTCTCAAGCTGCCTAATTAGATAGTTTGTCTGGTTTGACTGTTTGAGTTTTTCCGTCTCTTTTTTCCCCTGCTTTAAGGAATCTTGTGATGGTGTCTCTGTTTTTATGACTGCCTTTTCTGTTTTTACTCCTTCAGTGAGCTCAAGCTCTATTGTTGACATCTCCTCTTCTGAGAGCTGCCTTGATTTCCATGCAAGCTCAATGCCGTCATTCTCAAGCCGAGGTATGATGTGAACCATGAAATGTGGATATTGCTGATGCGCCACAACACCATTGTGGATTAGAATGTTTGTACCCTGAATATTCAATGATTCAAACAACGCGATAGAGATCTTGTTTGCCACAACACCTATATGGCTAATAATCTTATCAGGAACTTGTTCTAGTATTGTGAAGTGCTGCTTTGGCATCACAATTACATGGCCGAAGTTGGCAGGTTTATCTGCCATTAGTGCAACTACTTGCTCGTCTTCATAGATGAGTTCTGACTTCTCTATCCATTCACATGGTTTGCAGCTCATTTTGTGAACAGTCCCGCAATCTTGTCAAGGTCTGGTTTTGCGGGAGATTTGTCTTGAGTTTGCTTTTGAGATTTTGTTGTCTTGTTTGGGGATTTGGCTGGTTGCTCATCCTCATCTTCTGTGAATTCTGCTTCCACAACTTTTTGAGGGATTTTTGCTGGTGATTTTCTCAAATTAATTGGTTCTGGCTTTGCTATACCAAAAACCTTGTTTACCAGGGGCTTGAGTTTCTTCATCACAGTTTCAATGTCTTCCTGGGAAATTTTTTGTTCTTTGTATGTAAGATTAAGCCCATCACCCTCTTTTCTAGGGATAATATGTATCATAAAATGGGGAGCGCGTTGGCCTGCAACAGAGCCGTTTGCTATGAAAATATTTGTGCCTTGAGCTTTAAGTGCTTTGAGCTGGAGGTGAGAAATCTTCTTGATTATCTTGAACATATGTGATATGATGTCCTCTGGCACTTGAGGCATTATCTGGTAATGTTCTTTTGAGATAAGCAGTATGTGGCCTGGGTTTGCTGGATTGATATCAAGAATCGCCAGGCAATGCTCGTCCTCATAGATTTTCTTTGATGATACTTTCCCCTGCACAATATGACAGAATATGCAGTTTTGCTTCTGCAGAGCTAGCAGCTGCTCAGGCGACATGTTTTTCAATTCTTCTTCGGTTAGCTGCTGTTCTGGCATAGGTTGTTAGTTTGGAGGTATGTATATAAATATTTGCCTGTATGGAAAAATTTGCGAAATAAATTTATACTTTCAATATTAAGAGTTGTTAAAATGAAAGGTGGATTTTGGTTTTTAATATTGCTTATATTGTTCTCAGTTTTTGCTCTTGTTTTCTACCATAGCTATGAAAAATTGAGACTTGAAGCTTCCAATGTGAATCAGAATGCCATTCAATACGCCCAAAACGGAAATTTCCAGGCTGCCATCAACACTTGCGATTCAAATAAATATGTAAAACTACCATGCTATGTTACAGTATATAATCAATTTAGAGGTGCAAAGCTTTCAGATGAGAATATTACCCTACAAGAGGATTTTTGTGATAAGCTATCTGCTGATAAATTACAGATTCCTTTTTGGTTTAAACCCTTTGTGTTGAGTTATGATGAGGCAACTCTTCAACAGATACAACTTGACTGCTATGAGTATATTAAAAAGTAATGTGATTTATAAGGAAAGAAATCTTAGCTAATGCACTTAAATTTCTCCGAAATCCCTTTCAAAAGATTTTTAAACCGTCAAAAATTCACGGGTTTGATGGGTTATGAACTTATTGTGACTGAGAAGCCCAAGGCTGCACAGCGTATTGCCAGTAGTCTTGCCGACGGTAAAGTTGAGCAAAAGCGCAATAAAAAAGTGTCGTATTATGTGTTTAAGCGCAGTGGGAAAGATATTGTTGTTGCATGCGCTGTTGGCCATCTTTTTCAGCTTGCAGAAAAAGGCGTAAAAAAATTCACTTATCCTGTGTTTGAGATTGAATGGAAACCCGCTTTTAAGATCAACAAGGATGCTAAATTCACAAAGCAATATTATGATACAATAAAGTCTCTATGCAAAGATGCTTCTTCTTTTACAGTTGCTACTGACTATGATGTTGAGGGTGAGGTAATTGGCTTGAATGTTATTCAGCAGATATGCAAACAGAAAGATGCACAGAGGATGAAGTTCAGCACCCTCACAAAGGATGACTTGGTTGAGAGCTATACGCACAAAGAGAAGACACTAAACTGGGGGCAGGCGAATGCTGGTGTGACAAGACATCATCTTGACTGGATTTATGGTATCAATCTGTCAAGGGCTTTAACCAAGAGCCTGAAAAAAGCTGGTTTATTCAAAGTTCTGAGTTCTGGCCGTGTGCAGGGCCCTGCACTGAAGATTATTGTTGAGCGTGAGAAGGAAATTCAGGCATTCAAGCCGGAGCCTTACTGGCAGATTGAGCTGGATGGCACCGTTGAGAAAGGGCCAATACAGGCGTGGCACGAAAAGGGCAAGATCTTCAAGAAGAACCAGGCAATGGTTATTATCGAGAAGACCCAGGGCAAAAAGGCTCTTGTTAAGAGCGTGGAGCGCTCTGAGTTCAAACAGCCTCCTCCAACACCATTTGATTTGACAACACTACAAGGAGCTGCTTTTGATCTCTTTAGAATAAAGCCAACACAGCTCCTCAATATTGCCCAGTCCTTGTATATTTCTGGGTATATTTCATATCCGCGTACCTCTTCGCAGCAATTGCCTGCTGTTATTGGTTATAAGAAGATTTTAGGTGCGCTAGCCAAGCAGGAGGGTTATGCAAAGCTTTGCGAAGAGTTGCTCAGCGGCAAGCTTGAACCTAACCAAGGCAAGAAGACTGATCCTGCGCATCCCGCTATTTATCCAACAGGTGTGAAGCCCTCTGGTCTGAAAGATGAAGAGAAGAAGGTTTATGATCTGATTGTTCACAGGTTCATGGCTGTTTTTGGAGAGGCTGCTACAAGGCAGAGCCTGGCAGTGAGTATTGATATTGAAAGTGAAATCTTTATTGCCAAGGGAATAACAACTGTGAAACCTGGCTGGCACCGTTACTATCATCCATATTTAAAACTCAAGGAGAATGAGCTGCCCGCCGTTGTGCAGGGCGAGGAGGTTATTGTTAAGGAAATCAAGCTGCATGAGAAGGAGACTCAGCCTCCGAAGCGTTATACCCAAGCCTCTATTATCAAGGAGATGGAGAAGCGCAATCTTGGCACAAAATCCACAAGAGCAGGCATTATTGATACTCTTTATAAGAGAGACTACATTGTTGAATCACCCATCCAGGCAACCAAGCTGGGGATTGCGGCTATTGAAACTCTTGAAAAATATTCTCCGCTTATTGTAGATGAGGCTCTAACTACGAGATTTGAGAATGACATGGAGGAAGTGCGCGCAAACAAGAAGAGTAAGGATGATGTTTTTGAGGAGGCTAAGGGTGTGCTACTCAAGATTCTGAATGAATTCAAGGAGAAAGAAGAGCTGATTGGCAAAGGGTTGGCTTTTGCTAAAATTGAAGCAGATGATGCAGCCAATAATATGGGTAATTGCCCAAAGTGTGGGAGTAACCTGGCGCTTCGCAGGGGAAAATACGGGCAGTTCATTGCATGCAAGAATTATCCTGAGTGCAAGACAACTTTCAGTGTGCCCAACAATGTGCTTGTGAAAGGCTCTGATAAGATTTGCGAGCATTGCCAATATCCAAAGGTTAAGCTAATTCAGAAGAGGAAGAAACCGCAGGAGGTATGCATTAATCCAGAGTGCCCTTCAAAAAAGGTTGAGGATGTGCCAGTTGACAAGAAATGCCCAAAGTGCGGTGAGAAATTAGTTTTAAGAAAAAGCATGTATGGCCAGTTCCTTGGCTGCAGTTCTTACCCAAAGTGCAAGTATACTGAAAAGCTTGAGAATGGGAATAATTCTGATAAAAAGTAAATATACTTTTTATTTATAATCTAGCTGCGTAACATATATAAACCTATAATCATTAATTATATAGGGGGTTTCAAGGCATAAAAAAGAAGATGATCAAGGATTTTGAGCCACGATTGTACCAGCAGACTATTTTTGCCACTGCTGTGCAGAAGAACACATTGGTAGTACTACCCACGGGGATGGGCAAGACAAACATTTTTCTTATGCTGGCTGCGCAGCGGCTCAGGCAGTATCCTGATTCAAAGATTTTACTGCTGGGTCCGACCAGGCCTCTGATTGATCAGTATTATAATGTGTTCCTAAACCACTTTGATGTTGCAGAGGAAGAGATGGAGATATTTACTGGTTATGTAAAGCCAGAAAAACGTGGAGAGTTGTGGAAAAAGGCCAAGATTGTTTTTTCAACACCCCAGGGTTTGGAAAATGATGTTCTGTCAAAGCGTATCCATCTTGAGGATGTGAGTTTGCTCGGGTTTGATGAAGCTCACAAGGCTGTTGGGAATTATGCTTATGTTTGGCTAGCAGAGCAGTATGAGCGCTTTTCAAAGTATCCGAGGATTGTTGGCATGACTGCCTCGCCTGGCTCTGATGCTGAGAAGATAACAGAGGTTTGCAGCAATCTGCATATTGAGGCGATTGAGGTCAGAACTGATGAGGACCCGGATGTGAGGCCCTATATCCAACCAATCAAGATGAATTGGATTGATGTCGAGCTGCCCCAATCTTTTCTGCAGATAAAAAAATATCTGGATGACTGCATCAAATCCAAACTCAAAGAGATTGTGAAGAATGGTTATCTTAATAGTGATAAGGTCAGGTATATTAACAGGCGGGAGCTGCTTGGCTTGCAGGCTGAGCTGCAGGCGCGGATTGCGCAGGGTGAGCGTGATTTTGAGGTGATGAGAAGTATCAGTTTAGCGGCTGAGGCTCTTAAAGCGCATCATGCGCTTGAGTTGTTGGAGACTCAGGGCATTGCACCATTGCACAAGTATATGAAAAAGATGTGGTCTCAATCGCACACCACCAAGACAAAGGCTTTGAAGAATCTGGTGATGGACCTGAATTTCAGGAGCGCGTATGTGCTTGTTGAAAAGCTGCAGAGCAGCAATATTGAGCATCCCAAGTTGCCGAAGCTCACTCAAATAGTCAAAGAAAAACTAAACCAGGCATCTGATATGAAAATGATTGTTTTTACTCAGTATCGTGACTCCGGTTTAGAAATCCAGAGGAAGTTGAAGTCTATAGAAGGCATAACCCCAAAGCTTTTTGTTGGGCAGCAGCGCAAGGCTGACACTGGCATGACCCAGAAGCAGCAGAAAGAGGTTCTTGATGATTTCCGCAATGGTGGCTTTAATGTGCTTGTTGCCACGCAAATCGCTGAAGAAGGTTTGGATATTCCGCAGGTTGACTATGTTGTTTTTTATGAACCGATTCCCTCTGCTATCAGGTTTATCCAGCGCAAAGGCCGTACTGGGAGGCAGGAAAAAGGTGAAGTAATTGTGCTAACTGCAAAAAAGACAAGGGATGAGGCATACAAATGGGCTGCGCGTTCAAAGCAAAAGCGGATGTATAGAGCACTTGAACAGATGAAGAAAAAGCTGGTACTTGACAAGCCTAAGCAGGGTCTAAAGCAGTATATTGATGTGCCAGATGAAGAAATGGTCTGCGTGTTTGCAGATTACCGCGAGAAAGGTTCGAGTGTAATGCATGAGTTGATTGCTTTGGGAGTTGATCTCAAGTTGGAGTCTTTGAAGAGTGCTGATTATCTGTTGAGTGATAGAATTGGTGTTGAGTTGAAGAGTGTGCCTGATTTTATCAATTCATTGATTGACCAGAGGTTGCTGGTGCAGCTGAAAGAGCTGAAGATGAATTTTTTGAACCCGATTGTGGTGGTTGAGGGTACAGAGGATATTTTCGCTGTGCGCAATGTGCATCCCAACGCTATTCGCGGCTTGATGGCAACTGTTATTGTTGATTACCAGATTCCTATACTGTTTTCGCGCAACTCTAAGGAGACTGCAGCTATGCTGCATATTATTGCCAAGCATGAGCAGCTTGACAATAAGAGAGAGGTGATGCTGCATGGCGTTAAGAAGCCGCAGACATTGAAAGAGCAGCAGGAATATGTTGTCTCAAGTCTCCCTGGTGTCGGTGGAAAATTGGCTAAAGAGATGCTCAAACAGTTTGGTTCTGTGAAAGGGGTGTTGCTTGCCTCTGAGGAGGATTTGAAGGAAGTGGAGAAGATTGGCGAGAAAAAGGCCAAGCGAATTAGAAAGATTGCTGAAAGTGAGTACAATGGCTGATTTCCGAAATTCTTTCGGTTTTTGTTGATTCTGTTTCAGTTTGGGTAAGAGTATTTTTATATTAGCTAACTACATAATAAATGAACATGACAAGAGTTGTTACTTCAGGCAGTTTTGATGTTCTCCATCCCGGCCATTTGAATATGCTCAGGCAGGCAAAGCGCTATGGTGATGAGCTGATTGTGATTGTTGCCAGAGATGAGACTATTCAAAAGGTAAAGGGGAAAAAACCTTTGATTGCTGAGAAGAAGCGATTGAAATATGTGAAAAAGCTGCCTATGGTTGATAACGCTGTGCTTGGTGATTTTGATGATCCATATAAGGTGATTGCTGAGCTCAACCCTGATGTGTTCTGTGTTGGTTATGACCAGAAGGCTTTTGTGCCAGATTTGAAAGCTGAAATCAGAAAGAGAAACCTTAAGACAAGGGTTGAAAAGTTGAAGCCTTACAGGGATGAGAGGTATAAGAGCTCGTTTCTAAAAGACTAGGATTACTGATACCCAAGCAGCATCCTCTGCTTCATATTATAATACAAATAATCTGCAATCGGCTTCAGATTAATCACATCCTCCTCATTGTATTCAACCAAAAGATGTAAATAGTATCTATCTCCTGAACCAAGATACATGCGCCAGAGTTTTAGTGGGTCGCCATTGTAGATGCGTTCAATTACTTTATTTCGTTCTCTTAAGCCCAGTGTTTTTTCTATTTGCTTAAGACCTCCTTTTAATCCCAGACGCTGGCATGCATGTCTCAGGTCAAAGTGGGGTATCGCAGGCAAGATGCCAGGATACTGCTTCTCAAGAAAAGGCATGTCAAACACGGAGCCATTGAAAGAGACAATCATCTTGTAATTTTTTAGCTCTTGTTTAAGTTTGCCAAAATCAAGGTTTATGTTCCTGACCATTGTTTTTGTCTCAATGCCATTATATAGGCTAACTATTGTTATATAGCCATCACTTTGCACAGTGCTTGTCTCGATATCAATGAAGCAGCACTCCTCTTTAAAGAACTCGTAAAGACGCCAGTGTTCAGACTGTGGCAGAAGCTGTGAGAAATAGGCTGAGTTGAATGAATAGAGTTGTTTCCGTGCATCCATTAGCTTGCGGTTGTGATGCGGTTTTACTTTTGTTCCAATACCTTTCACTTTTTTGGCTTTGATGAAATCCTCCCAGTCATCTATTCCCTGGTCCCAGATGTTCTGTTCTGTTCTATTTGAAATCCGATCCAGAAAAAGGAAAGTACGGCGAATCATAATTTTATAAAAAAAATATCCTATTTATAAGGCTCACGCACGGATGTCCAGTGGTTATCTCTCCAGTTTTAGCTCCAAGAAATGCGCACTGCAGCTGAAGCAGGGATCATAAGCCCTTATCAGCTTCTCAATCTCAAGCTTTATCTTTGTGTCATCATAATTCAGCAGTCGTGGGATATAAGCCCATAAGTCCTGCTCGAGATTATTGAGATTTTGGGCAGTTGGTGTGATTATGTTTGCTTTGGTTAGTTTTCCTTGATTATCAAATGTATAATCATGGAAAAGCAATCCGCGAGGTGCTTCAACTGCAGAAACACCATTAGCTGCCTTGATGTTAAGTTTTTTGGGCTTTTCTGGTTTGATTTTAGTATTATCAAGTATTTCAATTGCCCTGTCAAAATGCTCAATTAACTCAAGTGCCTGGCAGAGATTGTTGAGGAAAGGGTTAAAGATTGGAAATTTGAGTTTGAGTTTCCTAATCTCCTTTTTGGTGTCAGGGCTCATTGTTGTGTGATTGTTGTTGATTCTTGCCAGCGAGCCCACCATAAAGCTCTTCCCGTCAATTGTGGAGAATTTGGCAGTGGAATATTCTCTTAATGTCTCATTTATGTGCTTTGAGTAACTTTTTGGTTTTATGGTTCTAGTGGAAGATCGCACTTCACCGCTTATTGTTGAATAGCCCTTGTCAAAAAGTGAAAAATATTGTGTCTTTCGCTCGAATTTCGGATATTTCAATTTGGCGAAAAGCCTGACAGTCTGTAAAGCCTGTGCTCTCTGGTTTTCAAGCCTTTGCTTAAGTTCCTTTAGCTCCTCTTGTTTAGGGAGTTTTGAGAATCCTCCTGGAATAGCGGCAACTGGATGCATCTCTCTGCCAGCGATTGCTGTGATTATATTGTTCCCGAGTTTTATTAGTTCCAATGCTCTGGTAACCTCTGCTTTGTATTTTGGAGCCATTGCAAGTGATGACTCATAGCCCAGATAATCCGGAAGAGCAAACAGGTAAAGATGTGCTGCATGGCTCCTAATCCTTTCTCCAAGACACATGAGTTCCCTGAGCATCTTGGTCTGTGCTGACACTTTCAAATCAAATGCGTTTTCAAGTGCCTGCAGTGAAGCTGTGACGTGTATGCAGCTGCATATTCCACAGATCCTTGATGTTATTATCGGAACCTCATAGTATTTTCTGCCCACAATCAACCCTTCAAAGTATCTGGCACCCTCAAACGCGCCCAGCTCCACTTTTGTGAGCTTGCCTTTTTCAACTGCGACATGGAGGCGTGCATGCCCTTCAATCTTTGTTATGTGGTCAAGCTTTATTGTTTTCATTTGAGCACCTGTGATTCGCTCAGTATTTTGTTGGTGCATGCGAATTTTGTGAATATTCTCCTTATTTCATCCTTGTCAAAACCATTCTCTTTGAAAAGCTCTCTCAAAGCTTCAACATTTGAGTCTTCCCAGTAGCCATGGCAACCGAAACAGTAATGACCGTGTGAGGGGCATAAGGCTTGACAGCCCCCGTTTGTAACAG
>JAHWHA010000143.1 GCA_019323665.1 Candidatus Woesearchaeota archaeon
AATATATCTCCCAGGTTCAATAATCATCTCAATATCATTGGAGTTTAGCCACCTCCTCAGATCCAAAATCTTTTCAAAGATTAATGGCAGCACATCTGGTCTGAAATTTTTATACACACTTGGCAGACCCCCTCCAATATTGACAAGGTCAATATCTTTTAATGTCTCGTTGGATATACTCTGCATAAGTTCATTTTTCAGGTTCCACTCACTAACATTTTGAGTTTTGCGATGGAAATGGATGCCCAATTTGTCAATCATTTTGTTATGCTTGAGTTGGGCAATAAGCTCATTCACATCTTTTGAATAGAAACCATACACAAAGTGCTTGCCAGTGTGTACAGTATGTTCTCTCAGCCGCATCCTCAGCAGAAGGTTGATGTTCCCATCAACATTCTCCAGCAATATTTTGAGGTCATTATGGTTGTCAACCACAAAATTTTTCACTCCTATTTTTAAAAGAAGTTGTATATCTTGCTTATCCAAAGCCTGGGCAAAATACCACAATCTATTTGGCTTATTGATCAACTTGGCCTCCTCAATTGAATGCACGCTAAAGCTACAGTCACTCATCCATTCTAACACCTTGCCAACCTCGTAGTTAGTCTTAATACTATATGATATTCTGTCAGCATAAGGTTTGAGGGAGTCAAGCTGCTGCTGTACAATCCTCTTACTCAACACAAACTTTGCAGCTTCATGCATTGAGCAGCCCCTCTCTATCAAGTGTTTCCAGCACCTTGATCATCATTAACGGAAATGTTATTGTTACATCACCAATTACTGTCACAACATCAGAATCATCTTTCACCTTGCCCCAGCTCTTTGCCTCACGAGTTGTTGCGCTGCCCATGCTACCTGAGATCTCTTTGGAGGTTGTCATATAAACTGCGTAATCCAAACCACCGGAGAGCAGGCTAGCCAGGATTGCATGATGCTTTGATACGCCACCACCCAAAGCAATAAGCCCCTTCTTGTCGTCTTGGCTTACCTCATTCAATATATACTCAAAATCCTTTACCACATCCACAACAAAATCTTTGTGCTTCTGCTGAAACATGTACAGATGGAACCCAAAAGCTCCGTCAGTAATTGCAGGACAGAATATTGGCACATTACGCCCAGAGGCCTGATATAGGATGCTCTTGTTATCATTAAGCATTTTGCCAATCTCATTCAGCATCTCAGAAACAGCCCATCTGTTTTTCATGGCATAGAGTTGTTCAAGTATTGGGCGTATCATATCCTCAAACTTGCAGTAGCTCTCATTTTTGATGTAGAGATTGCCTATCCTGTTGAGGCCTTGCTCATTCAATGCAAGATCATCAGCTTCAAAGCTCCCAATCACAAAACTCTCGCCTGCGGCTTTCATGATGTCCTCTTCAATACCTCCAACTGTAGTGATAATCAAGTCTGGTATCCCGAGCTCAATCAACTGTGCAAAGAACCCCCTAAGTCCAGAAGTCACCATATTTGATGTATATGTTAGGATTATCTTTGCTCCAGCTTTCTTCATCTTAATAGTGGTTTCTGCTGCCTTGCATAATTCAATACTCTGAAATCCTAGATTACCCATTGCATCCACTAGCTCAGCCACCTTGTGGCTCTTTACCCATCTCAAATCTTTGACAGCACGCATTTTGAATCACCTTTATAATATAAAAGTTGTTTTATAAAACTGATATTTTAAAACAATTGTTGTAAAATAACTAATGCAGACTAAATAAATAGAATTCTATGCCCCAAATTTACGGACAGAGCTCATATTGACAGTTAATTTATTACTTATTATAAAGCTTTTGGAGGAGTAATGCGTCACCTTCAATACTTGGGCTCTCTGAGATCACAACGCCCTTGATATCAAACTCTTTCCATGCTTTGAGAATATCCGTGTATTTCAGATCTGATTCACTTAGATTGAGATGGCTTCGCTCACCCTTGGCAGTATAATTGATGCCAGAGATATGGATATGCATATTGTCCAAAATCTCTCTTCCCAGACCAGCCTCAAGCTGCTCGAGCGCTTTCCTATAATATTCATATGAGTTATGCTTGCCAGAATACCTTGCATGGTAGTGGGCAAAGTCCACACAGGGCAAAACTTGGTCAAGCTCTTGGCTCACTTTTATCAATTCAGGTAAGTCACCCCATTGCGTCGGCTTGCCGGTGAGCTCTGGCCTAATCTCAATATCATTGCCCTCTTCCTTAAGGGTGTCAACCACTTTTTTGAGTTGTGCTTTGACGTTTTCATACACTTTTTCAGGTTGTTGTTTCATATAGAATGCAGCATGAAATGTAATGGAGAATGCACCGCATAGCTTGGCGATATTGGCTGTCTGCAATATTCGTGACCTAGATGCACCAATCTTTTGAGGTTCATCTGAGTTGAGATTGACATAATAGGGTGCATGGGCAGTAAGCACTACCTTGTTCTTTTGTGCTGCCTCCCTCACAGGCTCTGTGCTCTGCTTGCTCGTATGCACACCGCGCACAAACTCAAGCTCCATGCAGTCAAGACCCAGTTCGTGCACTTTTTCAACACCTTTCTCAGAGCTGCGATCAGTTAAGCAAACTGGAATCCCTGCAGTTCCGAATAAGAGTTTTTTGAATTTCATCTTCAGTTTTTTAAATTCTCAATCTCTTTTATCTTCTCAATAGATGCAACCTTATTTATAAGATTATTGCTATATATCTCTTCTTCAATT
Organism: Candidatus Woesearchaeota archaeon; assembly: GCA_019323665.1. GTDB lineage: Archaea > Nanobdellota > Nanobdellia > Woesearchaeales > JAGVZT01 > JAHWHA01. Next base: position 2,706 of record JAHWHA010000143.1, read on the forward strand.
ATTTTCCCAATATCTTGCCTGATTGACTCTTGAATTATCTGAATAGCAAAACCAATCTTAAGCTCATCTTTTTGCTTCTCAAATTCTACTTCAGAGAGAGATCTCTTCAAATTTTCTGTCTGCTTGATTAGTTGTTGATAATCTTGATGTGTTGAAATGTTTATCTTGCGAATCAGGTTGTGTTTTTTCAATATATCATCTGTAAGCTCTGCCTCTTCTTCGAGGATTCTAACAATCCTCTTTTTGTATTGGTCATATTTTTTTCTTGTTGCTTCTGATAGATTTATTCTGTGTATACATTCATAGCTCTCATCCACAAAATCCTTGAGTCTTTCTTTAGGAACCTCTGTTATCAGCCAATATGGAAACAGGCGGCAGTTCAATGGTCTTGTCTGGTATACAATGCATCTCTTATCCTTGCGGAATTTGCAGGGTATAGTAAGTCCAATCTCAGTCTCAAATACATTTTCATCAATAAAAAATGGTTTTAGACCAATGTAACCTTGGTCAAATAGCTCCTTTATACTCATGTTCTGATGTTTTGACAGCCTTACAATATCTCCCCCTGTCAGACTTATCTGGGTATATACTTTTATACAGCACTTGCCGCTATGCAGGCATTGGAATTTAATCTCCATATACCTGTTAAAAGAAAATAAGTATTAATATTTAATTATCAAAATTCAACATAAACTTCTTAAACTCCAGTGTATTGAATTTTTGCATGCAGACAATAGCTGTTGAGAATTTTGACCTTCAGAAAACACTTGAGTGCGGCCAGCTCTTTAGATATGAAAAAAGAGGTGATTTTTATTTTGTGAGCCATAAGGACCGGCTTTTCAAGGTTAAGCAAGAAGGGAATATACTCCATTTTATAGGAGTGTGCAACCGCTTCTTGTCAAGGTTCTTTAGACTTGATGATAATTATGCGCGGATTATTAAAT
>JAHWHA010000019.1 GCA_019323665.1 Candidatus Woesearchaeota archaeon
ATTGAGATTCTGACAGGCTCTGAGATTTTATCAGATGCGGTTGATGACGCTGATATTGTGGGTGAGTCTGTTAGTTTTATTGCAGAGCCCACAAAATTCACACTGCTTGCAGAAGGTGATTTGAACCAGGCAAAGATTGTTGTGCCAAAGGATGAAAACACCAAAATCAGCGCAAAGGACATGGTCAAGGCCAAGTATTCTGTTGAATATCTCAAGAAGATGGTGCAGGGTTCAAAAGTGGCAGATAAGGTAAGAGTGCGGTTCAACAAGGACTACCCTTTGATGCTTGACTATAAAGCGGTTGACAAGGTGAGTTTGAGTTTTATCCTTGCGCCTAGGGTAGAGAACGAGTAACAGTATATAATCTCTGCTACATTTAATATTTTGTTGTTTGGCAATCTATAAGATGCATGACGCAACTTTGTGTTACCTTATAAAGGATAATTCTGTTCTGCTTGGGTTAAAGAAAAGAGGTTTTGCCAAGAGCATATTAAATGGCTATGGTGGTAAGGTTCACGATGGCGAAATAATTGAAACTGCAGCAGTTAGAGAGCTGAAAGAAGAATGTTCTGTTGCAGCGAACCTTCAAGAGCTGGAAAAGGTTGCGATTATTGAATTCTATTTTACAAATCCAGAAGTGAAGGATAAATGGAGTAAGAGGGTGCATGTATATCTGGTTAGAGAGTGGAGAGGAGAACCAGTTGAGACAGAAGAAATGGAGCCAAGATGGTACAGATTTGGAGAGATTCCCTATGATAAGTTGTGGTCTGATGACAAGATGTGGCTGCCACAAGTTCTACAAGGCAAGAAACTTAGGGCTTTATTTAGGTTTGGTGATGATAATAACACAGTTGTTGAGCATAAGATTACCACAGTAGATTCTCTATAAAATTTCTATTTCTGCTGATAGCCTGCTGACAGATGAGGATTAGCATCAGACTTCCCTCTAAAAAATACTAGAATCTCATAACCATCAGGACCAGCTCTTACAGCATGCCTTGAACCCTTGCTGTTGAACAGAAGAAAGCCAGCTTTATATTCGCCTGTGCTGTCAAGCATGCTGCCATCAAGGATATAAACCCATTCATCCGCTGTGTGGGTATGCTCTAAGCCCTGGGCATTGGGCTCAACAGTGATCTTGACTATTTGCACCTCTCTACGGTCATCGCTGACCAGAACCTACTTTATATGACCATCGACAATTTTTTCAAGCGGAATCTTGCCAATGTCAATTAATTTATCTACCCTTGTAAAGCTGTTCCTCTTTATTTAAAAAATGAGGGGAAAGGGATTTTCTGTTACCAGCATGTGCTGTGAAACCTTTGAACCCTTGTAGGCACTAAGCCAATAGGTATCTTATATCATCGCATTGCTGCTCAACGCTCAATACCTTGAGCCTATCCCGTATGGCTTGCAGGCAAAACAATGCCGTGCATTTGGCCACTCCGGCATCCCCTCATTTGGGTAAATGCACAAGAATCAGAAATATTATATAAATCTATCCCAGCTCAGCAAGCCTAGACTCAATATTCTTTAACTCAGCCTCAAGCTTTGAGAGATGCGCTGTTGCTTCATGAGAGGGTTTCTGGGGTTTTAGAGTCTCATTATCCTTTTGCTTTGGGTGTTGAATACTCTTTCTCTTTGCCGAATAGGGCAGTTTGGGAATCAGAGAGAGCAGTTTTGTATGCAGCTCATCTATCTCTTTCATTGTTGCCCTCAACTCAAGCATTGCCTTCTGTTTCTGTTTGCGGCTGTCATGAAAGCTCTCAAAATTCCTAAGCATCTCTATAGTTGAGCGAGTTGCCTCGAGCACTTGACGTCTCACAGAGTTGGGCTCAGATATACTCACATGCAAACGCGTTGTATTAACCATATTCCTCAATTAAACACTTGGAGCAATAAGTGTGTGTTTTAAAGCCTCAAGTTTCTCCTCAATCTGCTTCAGCTCCGAATTCCAGAGCTCCAATTCCTCGTCCTCATGATTCTGCAGTTCATTTATTTTTCCGATACTCTCTTTTGCCGCATCAAGCTTTTTCTCAAGCAGCTTCAGAACCTCAAGCACATCTTTGTAATCTTCAATTTTCACAAAAACAGGCATCTTAGTTTCCATTATCTCACCCCTTGGATTCAAACAACACAGCATCAACAAATACGAGCTTTTTACGCATCTCTTCAAGGCAACTCTGCCAATCCTTAAATATTTCGCCTTCTGTTGTGCGCAGCTCATCAATCTTGTTTGTTGTGGAGTCAAGCAATCTAATCTTATAACTAACCTCATCCATCTCATTTAGTATATGCTGGTAATAACTGGCATTCACGAAAAGTTCGCCTTGGCTCATGTAACTGATAGGCTTTGATTCTGGTTCCTCTGGTTTTCTCACAGCTTCAGCAGGCTGATGCAAAATATGTTCAGGTGCAAAATGTATTGGTGCTGTAGTAGGCTGAGGAGTTGCTGGAACCTTAGGTTTGCCAGTATATGTTGGGATTTCATAGCTTTCATCATTAAAAGGCTCAATCTCAGAGAAATCAATCTCTTGTTCACTTGGTTTGATTGGAGAAGGAATAATGGGATGCTGCTCGAACACCGGAGGTGCAACGGCTTGCTCGGGCTGGCTTGGCTCAAACGAGAATTTGGGAAGCATCTCCTTCTTGGTATTCCCTGGCAAGGGAGGTGGGGGAGGTACCTTGAGCTCATTCTCAAGATCAAGAGGTTTGATTTCTGAATATTTTGAATGTTTTTTAAATAGACTCATAGCCATATGAATACCCCTGAATAGTATACAGTTCAAGGCCATATATTAAAATGTTTATCACCATTATTAAATAGTCACTAACAATTAATCAACAATGTGGGTTGTGAGTTTTGGCAGCAAGCAGAAATCAGTTGTAAAGTTGTAGGCACCTGCATTCAGAAATACAATCTTACCTCCAATCTGGGGGTTTTCTAAAAATACTTGGTATCTGAGAATATCCATTGAGTCAGGTGTGCATCCCTTAATTGTGTACGGCTTTCCATGGTGCTGGTCAACTTCTCGTTCAACAAGCAAGCGGATATTTGCCACAAAGGTATCCATAGCGCTGTTGTACACTGAGCAGTTTACAATTATGTTGTGGTCATAAATGTTGAGAATGGTTGCCACAAGCTTCACTGCTGGTGCCGCAATATATCTCCCAGGTTCAATTATCATCTCAATATCAATGGAGTTTAGCCACCTCCTCAGCTCTAA
>JAHWHA010000144.1 GCA_019323665.1 Candidatus Woesearchaeota archaeon
AAGATCTTACAGGTGTGATTGCGGTTTCTAAAGGGGGAGTTGTTCCTTATGTGAGGGTCTCTAAAGATGGCTATGTGACACATGGCTGTATAATGCCATTTCCTCCAGATGAGGAGAGAAGTGTCATGATTCCATACTCTGAGCTTGAATCTGCAGCCGGATCACCGTTAAATACAATTGCATGTTTAGAAGACAGAGCTAGTACACTTGCTGCTGAACTTATCGAGCACCTGAGGAGTCAAGAGAATTACCATACTTCTGTTGTCCTGTTTAAAGTTCATTTTCCATTTAGCGAAGTAAATAGCGTTGCTGCATTTTTGCGAGCATATGCCAAAGATTTTGAGGGTAGGAATTCAGATTTGTTTAAAGAGGCAATTGAAAATTGGGTCCCAGAATGTGTTGCACAAAATTATGATAAGAGCACAGAAGAAGGACGCAGAAGAATTGAAGATGATGCTACTATGACAGGATATTTTAATGCACCTCCTGAACTTTTATCTCAAGCTGTATTTTTAAATCATGGCAAAGAACTAAAGAACGGTGAATTGGTAGATATTGATCTAAGTGAAAATCCATTTTCGCGATGGACTTACATGAAAATATTCTGTTAAACACAATATATTTCTAAGTGTTGTTTGGATTACTGGGTGTAATACAACTTTCCCTCAGCCTTTTGCTTTCTATCCATCACAGAATCAGGTTTATTAGCTCTTGGCCTTTTGCTCTCTTCATCACGTCTAAACGTAATGCCCAAATCATCCAAGAATTTATTCATACCTTTCTGCATATCAAATGGACCGTGCACAGAGCCATGCTCTGCTGGAAGGCCCTCAAAAACAATCAGCTGTTCAGAAATATAGTCAATGAACAATAAATCATGGTCAACAACCAGGCATGATTTCTCTCGGAGCTTCATGATATCATTAATCAGCTTTGAAATTAGCAGACGCTGCTCAACATCAAGATATGCTGAAGGTTCATCCAACAGGTATAGATCAGCTTCTTTTGAGAGGCATTCGCATATGGCAACGCGCTGCAGCTCACCGCCAGATAATTCTGTCAGCTTCCTGTTGAGCAGAGAATCAATATCAAGTGGTTTGATTAGCTGTGTGTTGTAGCTTTTCACAGCGTCTTTCACCACATTTGCCACCAGCTCATCAGTTGGTTCAAGATACTGGGGTTTGTAACTAACCTTTACTTTACCAATAATCTCGCCAGAGTCCTGCTTAATAACACCAGCCAGGATCTTCACAAAACTAGTTTTGCCAATGGCATTTTCACCCAGCACACCAACAACGCGCTTCTTGTCAATCTGTCCATGTCCAGCTTCTAATCTGAACCTGTCAAGCTGCTTTTTAATGCCGTGCCAGCCAACAAGCTGTTCCTCATCCTTAGGTTGTATTGGTGGTTTAGAGAGAAAAACAATTCTCTTGTCACGGAAACGGATGTTCTCTTCTTTAAGATAACCATCAAGATACACGTTGATACCTGCTTTTGTTGTCTTTGGCATTCCAACAATACCATAGCATGCTTCCTTACCATACATGATATGTATCAAATCAGTCATATAGTCAAGAATTATCAGATCATGCTCCACAACAATGACAGCTGTGTTCTCATCTGCTAAGCCTTTGATGAATTTGCTCACTTTTATGCGCTGCTTGACATCAAGGTATGATGTCGGCTCGTCAAAAATGTAGAGGTTTGCTTTTTTAAGAACAGCAGCAGCAATCGCAACACGCTGCAGCTCGCCCCCAGAGAGATTTCTTATATCATTGTTGAGAATCTTCTCAATATCCAATGCTTCTGCAATACCTGTAAGCTGCTTTTTCTCGTCAATACCCTCAAGCAGCGTCCTCACAGCACCATGGTACATGCGCGCTAGGCCTTCAATATTCTGCGGCTTGTAGCTTGCGACAATCTGCTTGTCACGCATCTTCTCAAAGAACTTCTGGGCTTCAGAACCCTTGAAGTATTCAATTAGCCTATCAAAATCAGCCTCTTTGTCATAATCACCTAAATTGGGCTTTAAAACACCTGCAAGAATGCGAATGGCAGTTGACTTGCCAATTCCGTTTCGTCCCAAAATGCCAACAACCTTGCCGAACATCGGTGTTGGCAGCGAGTAAAGTGCAAACTGGTTCTCACCATATCTGTGTATTGGATTTTGAGTTAGCTCTTCTGGAAGATTTATTATATGAATAGCACCGAATGGGCAGCGGTTTGAGCAAATACCGCATCCATTGCACAGAGCCTCATCTATGTGCGCTTTACCGTCATCACCCTTTAAAATGCACTCTTTGCCAGTCCGATTTACTGGGCACAGCTTCACACAAAGCCACCCGCACTTTATAGGGTTGCATTTCTCTTTCTCAATAACTGCTATGCGAGTCATAGCTCTGGCTTAATTATGAGAATTTAATAATGTTTGCGTTTATCCTAATTTTGAAGTCTGAACCCAAGAGGCAACAGTTGCTCAATTGTTGAAACCATCACTTGATCACGGTTGGAGCTGGCTGCAATAATTCTTGCACTCGGGTCAAATTCATATAAAACCTGTCTGCACAACCCGCATGGAAAGTAAGATTGGTCTTTCACAACAACAGCAAGCGTATCAATCCCTGTGGCAAAATCTGATTTAGCCGTAATCAATGCATGCACCTCAGCATGCACAGTAGCTGTGAAAATATCAGATTCAACATTCACACCAGTATATATTTCACCATTGGTTGCCCTTAAGGCCACGCCAACTTCATAATGGGATATGTGCGGTTTGGCACATGGTCTAATTCTCCTTGCTATTGTTACAAGCTCTTGGTCTTCAGATGACAGTTCATTATACCACATGTGTTCAACTGTGCATTTCAATGTCTCTTTTTC
>JAHWHA010000020.1 GCA_019323665.1 Candidatus Woesearchaeota archaeon
ATGCTTGCGGAGATAGCCCTGATTGTAATTCAGATGCAGACTGCGCAGCAGTTGAAGGTAAGATAGCACGCTGCGAGAATCCAGGAGAAGAGAATGCTGAGTGTGTCTATGAAGAGCCAGTGGCTGTAGAGTTCATTGTGCTAAATGACAAGACTTGTGCAGCATGCGACTCAACAAGAATAGTTGGCATCTCCAAACAGCTATTCCCAGGAGCACAGCTTAGAGAGGTTGATGTGAGCAGCGCAGAAGGCAAGAGAATGGTTGAGGAGCTCGGCATTTTATATGTGCCAGCTTACCTATTTGACGAGAATGTTGTTGATACCAATAGCTGGAAGACAAATCCAAATCTCAAAGGCTCTTTTGAGAAGGTTGGAGACTACTACAAGATTCTTGATAGTGCATCAGGCGCAAGCCATTTTGTTGACGAAGAGATGAGGCAGAAATTGCTGGAGGAGATGGGGATTGAATTGGGTGACAACAGACCCCAGATTGACTTCTTTGTGATGAGCTACTGCCCATACGGCAACCAGGCAGAAGAGGCTATTGAACCAGTGTTCCAGCTACTAAAGGATGAGGCAGACTTCAATCCTTACTTTGTCATCTATGAGAACTATGGTGGCGGCGGCCCAAGTTACTGCCTTGATAAGGAGAGTTTGCTTTGCTCTATGCACGGCATCCAGGAGCTCCACCAGGGTATTAGAGAACACTGCGTCAATAACCACATAGGTACAGCAGAGATGTTCGAGTTCATGCTTGCGATGAATGCGGAATGCAGCGCTTCTAATGCAGATACATGCTGGGAAGCAGTCGCAGAAGATCTTGGGCTTGATGTTGACGTGATCACACAGTGCGAAGATGACGAAGGCTTGGAGATAACACAGGAAGACAAGAAGATGACAGAGCTCTTTGGAGTGAGCGGCTCACCAACAGTGTTCATTGATGGTGAGAAATACGCAGGCTCAAGGACAGCAGCAGGCTTCCAGGCAGCACTGTGCGCCGCATTTGATGATGCGCCTGCAGCTTGCGATGAGATAATCGAAGGCGGCACTCAAGTTGCAGCAACAACAGGACAGTGTTGATTCTTGCTGTTCTCTTTTTTCTTTTTTTCTCTCTTTTTATTCATTTATAAATCCTAAACCAAAGCTTTAAATATCATTATTTGTCCAGTAAGTGTTGGGGTAACATATGACAGACGTATTCAGTAATGTGGAGAAGCAGATAAATAACATTTCAGATATTATGAAACTGAATGATGCAGAAATTGAGCTCCTTAAAAAACCAAAACGTATCTTCAAGTTTGATATTCCAGTTGAGATGGATGATGGCTCTGAGAAGGTTTTTCAGGGCTTCAGAGTACATTTCAATGATGCGCGTGGCCCAACAAAAGGGGGAATAAGATATCATCCTGATGTGAATTTGAGTGAAGTCAAATCTTTGGCATTCTGGATGGCGCTCAAATGCGCAGTAGTTGACATTCCTTATGGAGGCGCCAAAGGAGGTGTAATTGTCAACCCCAAAGAGCTTTCTGAGAAAGAACTGGAAAAACTTAGCCGAGGATATGTGAGGCAGATGCATGAGCACATGGGACCGCACAAGGATGTGCCTGCTCCTGATGTCTACACAGATGCCCAGGTAATGAGTTGGATGCTTGATGAATTTGAACGCATCAAAGGAGGTCATTACCCTGGGTTTATCACAGGCAAGCCAATAGAGTTGGGAGGTTCAAAGGGAAGAGACTATTCAACATCATACGGTGCTGCTATTGTGCTTAGAGAGCTCGCAAAGCTGCTTGAGATGGAACCAGCTGAAACTCGTGTTGCGGTCCAGGGTTTTGGGAATGCAGGCATGCATATAGCAAGAATACTTTATACCTGGGTTTATAAAATAATTGCAGTAAGCGATTCCCAAGGGGGTATTTATTACGAGAAGAGTCTTGATATCAAGCAGGTTATCAAAACCAAAAAGGAGGAGGGCACAGTCACTGCCTATGAAGCAGATGCTGTCTCAAATGAGGAGCTGCTTGAGCTTGATTGCGATGTGCTTGTGCCAGCAGCCCTTGAGAACCAGATCATAAAAGATAATGCTGACAAGATCAAGGCAAAAATAGTGCTTGAGATTGCCAACGGCCCAACAACACCGGAAGCTGACAAAATACTAGCTAAAAACAATATTGTTGTTGTTCCAGATATCCTGGCAAATGCAGGTGGGGTTGCGGTCAGCTACTTTGAATGGGTTCAAAACTTGTACGGCTATTATTGGAAAGAGGATGAAGTCATTGACAAGCTTGACGAAAAGATGGTCAAGGCTTTTAAGGATGTTTACAGAACACATGAAGAATATAATACAAATCTCAGGAATGCTGCCTATTTAATTGCGATTAAAAGAATTCTTGATGCTGAGAGGCTTAGAGGAAATTTGTAATTCAAACTTATTCCACATACCCCTGCACAAGCAGCCTTCCGAGTGTAGTGAGCTTAACACTAACCTTGCCCTTGTCCTCAGTAGTATGCACAAGCCCCATCTCCTTCAGACCTTGAGATTTCAGATTGCCATTGATATGGTAACTTATCAGAGGGAGACTCATCCCAGTCATTTCACTCATCTTCTGGAGAGAGGAGCAGCAATCCTTCTCATTAAACAAGAACATTAGAATCTCTTTTTTCTTGTCAGAAATCAGAGAGTAGTAATTGAATTTGAAGATTGGGAGCATCTTAGTGTGGTCATTCTTTACAGAGATTGCCTTTAAACCATTGACAAAAGCTGCTGAGCATGCAGCACATCCATAGTCGCTGTGGCCCGCGGTAGAAGTGTTAATTATTATTTCCTTACCCTTCTCGATATGCTTGATATCAGCAACCAGTTTGAAAGTGCCCTCCCAAATATCCCCCTCTATCATCTTGATAGTAGCAGGCACCTTAAAACGCTCTAGCTCTTTCTTTGCTTTCTCAGCTTTTTCCATATTCTTTGCAGTAGATATGAGCACAACCTTTTCTGTTGGAAACTCCCGCATCCCCACAAAGAGAGCATCAATATTATCGCCTACTGGCGCTACAACGATATTCCCCATTTCAATCACCTTGATATTCAATATATGTTTAAGTATTTAAATATTTTGTTTAATACCAAAACAAAGTATTCATA
>JAHWHA010000145.1 GCA_019323665.1 Candidatus Woesearchaeota archaeon
GCTCGCCACCAGTGATGTTGAGAATAGTCACTCCAAGTTTGGAAAGCTGGTCAACAATCTTAAGAGCCTGTTCTTTTGTTAACTCAGGCTGCCATGGGGATTCCTGTTTCATCACAGGACAGAACGCACAGTTCATATTGCAACTATGGGTAATCTCCCACTGGCAGAACACTGGTGTTGGTTTGCCAAGATGGTTCAATACAATACTCTTAATTGTCTTGATTTTTGATAACATTCCCCCCTCACTTCCTAATACTTTGACTAAATCCTGGTTAACTTCACGATATTTAAAAGCTTTTCCTCATCAAGAATATTTGTAATAAATATAGATTAAATAGCACTACAATCTTGAGTTTAGGGACTCCCTAATCATCCCAGGTCCTCTGATAAAAATCAGTTTGAAAACCCCTTTAACACCATGCTCCTGATAAATCATTTTAATATATTTTCTCCACTCTCCTCCTGTGAGGAATTTAGTGTATGTGGATTTTTGGCCTTTCTGGTAAAGCTCAAATAGCCTTTCTCTTGAAAGATTTGGATAGCTTATAACTGCACCTTTCATCCCATCTAGATCATCCCAGGATTCAATATGTAGCCAGCCTTGCCTCTTTGCCTCTTCATATAGAGGTGTGCCCGGAAAAGGGGCTGCAAGACTTATCTGATACTGATCACCATGTTTTTGTGCAAACTCAATGGTTTTCTTGATTGTCTGCTCAGTGTCGCCAGGCAGACCAATAGCATAAGTCAGATGCGTCCTAATCCCAAGCTCTTTGCACTTCTGCAGTGTTCTTTCAGCCATCTCTATTGTTATCCCTTTGCCAAGCCTACGTAGCACCCGATTATCAGCTGACTCCACACCCCGCTTAAGCCCCTGGCACCCTGCTTTTGCCATCTTCTCCAGCAATTTTTCAGATATTGCCACATGGCCCATTCCTGTAATTGGCATATCAATACCCTCTTTCATCTTCAAATCAAGCCATGCTTCAAGCGCTCTAGGTGTTCCGTTTATAATATCATCATCAAAATAGAGTTCTTTTGGTTTATAAGCGTCAATACAATGCTTTATCTCAGTAACAATATCTTGCGCTTTACGCGGTCTATGAATGCGGCCACAGTTCATTGTATTCAAATTACAGTAACTACACCTGTAGAAACACCCTCTTGAAGCCATTAGATGCACATTAGGATAGTTACGGCAGAACACCTCATTATACAAATGCATCTTGAACAGATGCCTTGCAGGCCAGGGAATCCTGTTAATGTCAACAACCTGTTTTAATCTGAGTATACCCCTTGGTGGCTTTTTTTCCACCAACCTTTTAAGCAGGAATTCATACTCGCCGGCAAGCACATAGTCAACAGCAGGGTTCTCTTTGAGCACCTCTTGTGGCAAAGCAGTTGCGTGAGGACCTGCAAGAGCAATCTTTGCTCCGGTCTTTTTTTTCAGCTCAGCAGCGAAATAACGGTCATTGTTGTATGAGGGCGTATGGGTCTCAGCGACAATATAATCCGGATTAAAACCAGAGACACGGTTGAAAAACTCATGTTCGCTCAACCTCTCTGAAAGTGCATCCACAACCTCAACCTCATGGCCAGCCTGCTCAAGCACAGCTGCTGAACAGCCAATATAGAAAGGAAAAGGCCTATAGCTAATTACAGGCTCTTTATTAGATGTATGAGCCCAGCGCATCCCTGCCCGGCCCGCATACTTCTTACCGCGCCAAGGCAGATCTGTAATTAAAACTCGAGCCCCCATGAATATTAATAACCTATCAATCCTTAAATACCTTTTCTTTAGCTAAGTAAGAGAATTTTTAGTAAAAACTATTATACAGTACAACTTATTCAAAAGTGAAGTTGTCACTTGGATTTGGTTTGTAGCGTGCAACAGTCCACCATATTATGAAGTAGTAAACAGCACCAAAAAATGAAGCTTGGATATTTTCCTTACCATAGAAGATTGACCTTTTCCAGAATAAAAAATAGAAGAGATACCCCCCAAACCATAAAAAGGCCTTTAGATAGTAAAAAGCTTTTGGATATTTTTTAAAATCTCTTAAATAGTATACCCTAGCAAAAGCATTGGCTGTCCTAACACCCCCTGATTTGATGGCTTTCCAAGTGTTCTTCTCAGTGGGTGGGAAATGCTCAATAGCTAAGGGTATACGGACAATTTTACCTTTCTTGAGCTTGAGAGTTCCACTCGGTAATCCACTGTATGGTTCAATATAACTCTTCCTGAAAAGAACGCAGTCACGGAATTGGTTACCCCACCATCCCCTAGTCATTCTTTTAGTTCCGCAGAACAGCGGCTGAAGGAATGAGTAAATACCAACTTCTTCTCGCTTCACAAGTTGAGGGATTATGGCTTTTATTTTTGGAGTGAGTCTCTCGTCAGCATCTATCCATAGGATCCAATCCCCTTTACACATCTTAAAAGCAAAAGGTCTGTGTGGCTCAGCTTGGCCAATCCATGGCCGAACATAAACCTTATTAGTATACTTCATCGTAATCTTAAGAGAATCATCCTTACAAGGACCATCATGTATAACCACAAACTCATCACACACATCTTTAATGTTCTCAAGCAAACCAGGGAGTAATTTTTCTTCATCCTTAATGATTACACATGCAGAAACTTTCTCAGAATATATTTTGGCTCTTTTTCTCGTTGCTTTTTTTCTTATAGTTTTCATTAATACACCACAAGGGTTTATCTGAATTTTAAATATTTTATTGTGATTAATATTGTAAGGCAAACTTCTGAACTTACATGTCAATTTTTTCTGCGTACACAATCAACAAATAACCTATTGAACTGAATAATCTTAGATCCCCAAGGACCATAAAAAATCTTTTGATAACCTCAGGCAGCTTGAGACTCATTGGAAAAGGAGCATTTGGTGCAACAACCTTTCTTATCTTGAAACCATATTCTTTCAGCTGCATAACCAGTGCTCTTTTGGTATAGTTTCTGATATGGCCAGAATTCTCATTACCAAGCCTATATTCACTTAAATGGGGATGTTTGCCAAATAACAGCCTTATCCTGTTTGAAAGGCTTGCCAGGTTGGGAGTTGTTAAAATGAGCAATCCCCTCTGTTTCATGATTCTATTCAGCTCGTTAATCAGAAAATCTGTATCATAAATATGTTCTATGACCTCCATACAAACCACAATATCAAATGAGTCAGACTTGAAAGGGAAACGTTCAGAAACATCATGCACCATAGCATCAACACCTTTTTGCTTTGCTTTTCTGATAGCCTCACTTGAAATATCAATGCCAAAAACATTAAAACCCATCTCCTGCAAATGCAATGCAAAAGAGCCATCGGCACACCCAATATCAAGAACGCGCATCTGGTGTTTATGTTTGATTTTTTTAAGCAGCTGAATTACCTTTTGAGTATATATCTTGTCAAGACTATATGATTTATACTCTGAAAACTGTTGAGCATTATAATCTGTTGCACATCTGGCTTTTGTTATCTTTCCCATTTTAAGTTGTTTACCTTTTAACTCGATTGATTGTTTTTGAAAACCTTACCCACTGTTTTTTAAAAATAAAATTTCTCGCATGTTTCTTAGCAAGTTTTGAATATTCTGAATAAAAGTTTTTTGAATCCAACCTCTTGATTGCTGCAACCCATTCTGAAATCTTATATGCATCCGTAACAACAATACCCCCTTTGCCCACAGCTTCTGGAATAC
>JAHWHA010000021.1 GCA_019323665.1 Candidatus Woesearchaeota archaeon
CCACAAAACCATCAGCTGCCTTCTCAACTGTCATCACAGTATCAAGCTCGATTGGCACTTTCAAAGCCTCCACCTGCTTTCTCACCTTCTCCATCAGCTCAATACCTGGAATCTCAATGTAGCTTGGGAAATTACAAACCTTGTGAGCATCAGCAGCCATCCCTCCCAAATTGGATGAAATAATAAGAGTGTTCAACTTATACCGACCGCAGTAAATACCAGCAGTCATGCCTGCAGGCCCAGCCCCGATAATAATAACATCGTACATTCTGTAGAAAGAATCCTAAAAGGATATTTAAATATTGTCCATAATCAGAGTAGGTGGGAATAGTGCCCAATAATATAAGAAAATAAAAAAATTCAATAAACCTTTATCTCGCTGGCACCCTGCTTCAACTCCACATTCTTTACACTGCTAAGGTCATCAATCTCATTTATTCTCAGTAGTGTTGGAGATTTTGTGTAGAGCAGCTCATCGATCCACAAGCTCCTTTCAACCTGCGGCTGATAATAGTAGTAGCGGTTTGCAACGCCAGGTGCCATCGAGTGGTCAATCAGACCGCGCAGCTCAATCTCATCTTCCGTGATGTGGAATACAAAAGCGCCATTGTAACCATCACTCCTGTCAGAGTAGTCATAACTGAAAGCTGGAATAACAAGCAGCTCTTTCTCTTTCGAGAACAGGAATGCATGATGCTCAAACATCGCTGTGGTCTGCGCCCAGCGTTCATCAGTCACAAACTTGGCAATCTCCTTTGGGTTCTCAACATCGCTCACATCAAACAAGCTGATCTTGAGTCCGCGGACACGGCCAGTTGAGGTTGCATCCTGTCCAAGACCAATAATTATGTTCTCATCATATGGATGCAAGTATCTTGAAAATCCAGGAATCTTCAACTTGCCAAGCTCTTTAATATTCTTTGGATTGCTGAGATCAATCACAAAGAAAGGATCAACCTGCCTGAAAGTCACCATGTACAGCCGCTCACCCATAAATCTGGTGGAATAAATCTGTTCACCAGCAGCCAAACCCTCCAGCCTGTCAAGCATATCCAAGTCCTCATCAAGTGTATAAATATTGTTGGTTGACTCAACACTCGATTTCTCAAACCTTGACCATCGCTGGCTCACAGTTGTCGCTATTCTAAACACACCGTCAAACTCATCCATTGAGAACTGGTTAACCACATGGCCAGGCACTTTGGCAGATTCCTCAATCTCAATATCAAGCCCGTCAACACTCAGCTTGTTAATTACAGTGTACTCAAAATACTCATACTCCTCAAGCTTCTCGAGCAGTAGCTCCTCTGCATTGTCCTGCAGCTCCTCTGCCTCATCCACATCCATATAGTTTAGGTAGGATGAGTAAATCATCGATATCTTGTTCTTCTTCTCATATCTTGAGAGCACATCATCATCAGTCTGCTTTATTTTCTCTATCAGTGCCTTGTCAGCATCAGTGAGATATTCTTCCAGCAACTCCTGCATGATCTCCTGCTGCAGCTCATACTCACTGATCTGTTCAGTGTACGTTATATAAAGATTCGACTCAGACATGTACAGATTCTGCCCAGATTCTACAGTAACTGCCTTGCTCTCCACATCACCCAACTCATTGATATCAAGGGCATGAACGCTTACAAGCTGGATATGATCGTAAGGGATGTTATAATAATAAATGTCTCTGACTGCGATCGTTTCAACATCATCGCCCCTTACAACAACAGGTGTAGGATAATCAACCCTGTACTCAGGTGTTGTGCGAACCACTAGATAGATGTAATCATCTATCATTCTCGAGTTGAAATAGCTTCCCTCAAACTTGTAGCTCTCTAGCAACTCAGGCTCAGCACGGTCGCTTATATCATATACGTCTAAGAAAGTCATTCCATACCTGGGCCTAAAATCAATCTCCTTGTAGAAATCAAGGTCATTGAAATCACCAAAAACAGCAAGCCTGTCACCATCAACAAAGAGCCCTGTTGGATTGCCCTTAAACTCCTTTGAGTAAACAACCTCTGCGTCCTCACCTGGATAAGCATTGACTATAAATAGAGTGTCATCTGAAACAGTATAAATATATTCACCATCTGTCTTGATGATATCACCCTCATCCACACCGGCAACCTGCACATTAGTCTCTGAGTACTCCTGGGCAACCTTGCCACCAGCAGTTGGTGCAGCCACTGCCTCCATTGCACTATCAGCCATCACACTTCGCTCTTCAAGCGCATAATTCACTGCATAACCATAATCGCTTCCCCAGCTGTTAGTCCTGATGAATAAGTTGTATTCCTCAACAGACTTAAAACTATGATCCTCAACAGCACTCTTGGGATCAAAAGAAAACTTTGCATAAGTGCCGGATTGAGGTTGTGTGCCTGGTGCGCTTGGCTTTGTATCAGTACATCCAAGTATTATACAAACTAACAACATACTGCAAATGATTATTTTAAACAATGTATCTTCTTCCATTTTGAATCACCCATTCTCTGGTAAATAGACTTTATTAATATATATTTGCATAGCTTCCACCCCGTTTGAAACTATTTGAGCCATCGCTGTGAAAGCCCTCAATAAAACCCAGCTGCTCTGGGCTGAGTTTTGTGTCAAGAATCACTCCTCAAATTCTGAACCTGCTGTTTTTAGCAGACTTTCAGCATCAGTCTTCACTGTCAGAGTGCCTTCACGGTTGCAGTAAGGGCAGATAGTGACACGGGCACTTTTTTTGCGTTTGAACTTGTAGTTGCATTTTATGCAGTAATACTTTACCAGCTCTTCACCTGAATCATCCTTTCCCGAGCTCTCTTCTTTTCCCTTGGGCTTTGAGCCCCTATCAAGACAACTCTTGCACGCAAGCTGCCCAGACCTCATCGGATCATATCGCATATGCTCTGAGGTGAACTTCCTTCCGCACTTGTAGCATTTGATTGTCACTTCACGGTTTTCCATACCATCACCCCTTGTTCAAACAAACCTCTGTTCGCATTATATATTAGGTATTAGGAATTTACTAATGTAAGGTATTTCCAAGTATATATAACTATCTTTTAATCTAACTTTTGTTCTTTCTAAGGATTATCTTATAATATAGATTACAGAGTATTAGAAATATTTATATAGCCCCAAAAACTTAGCCTGACTATGGGACCAGAGCCAGGAGATACTGTAGAGGTTCAAACATCAAAAGAGGCAATTGTTGGGATTCTAATGCCTCAAAAAGGCAACTCAGTTGTGTTGAAGCTGGAGACAGGCTATAATATGGGGATTGAGACCAAAAAGGTAAAATCCATCAAGATACTCAAAAAGGGGAAAAAACTGGGCCAGATTAAGGCTGCCAAGGTAACTCAGAAAAAATCACTCCCCAAAATAAGCTTTATTGCCACTGGAGGCACAATCGGCACACATGTTGATTATCTCACAGGCGGTGTTTTTATGTGCCGCTCACCTGAGGAAATATTAGCAACAACACCGGAGCTTGGAGACATTATCAATATCAAGACATTATCACCTTTTACTGTCGCGAGCGAGGACATGTCAGTGGAGAACTGGCAGGAGCTGGCAAAACTGGTGGCAAAAGAGCTCAATTCAGGAGCTGACGGTGTTATATTGACACACGGCACTGATTATCTCCATTACACAGCATCTGCACTCACATTCATGCTGCCAGACCTATGCAAACCTGTTGCACTAGTCGGTGCCCAAAGGAGCCCCGATAGGGGAAGTTTTGATGGTACACAAAATCTGCTCTGCGCTGCCCATTACTGCAAATCAGATATCGCAGAGGTTGCAGTTGTGATGCACGGCTCAACTGATGATAAATACTGTTTTGCCAACCGCGGTGTTAAATGCCGTAAGATGCACACAAGCAGACGCGATGCATTCAGGCCAATAAATGAGCTGCCCCTGGCAAGAATATTCCCTGATGGTAAGATGGAGATACTCAATAAAAGCTATGCCAAAAGGACCAATGCTAAGGTAAAGCCAGACACAAAATTCGAGAAGAAAATAGCAATAGTGAAAAGCTACATTGGTTCAGACCCTGCAATAATTGACTGGTACATCAAGAATGGCTATCGCGGGCTTGTGATTGAGGCATCTGCTCTTGGCCACGTACCCACGGGCGAGTCTGGAACAAAAGTGAAAGACTTTGACAAGAGGATGTCATGGATACCTTATATCAAAAAGGCTGTTGATAAAGGAGTGGTTGTGGTGGCAAGCACAACCTGCCTCTACGGCCGCATCCACCCATTTGTCTATCGTAACCTCAGGCTTGCGCATGAATCAGGAATGATTTATGGTGAGGAGCTGCCAAGCGATATGCTCCCAGAGACAACTTATATAAAACTGGGCTGGGTGCTCGGCCACACCAAAGATCAGCAAAAAGCCAAAGAGATGATGCTGACAAATTACCACAATGAGATATCAGAGCGCAGCATCTCAAAGTCATTCCTTTACTGATTACAGTAGCGGTGCTTTCAATAACCTATATAATCTTCAAAAATAAGAAATAACAAGATTTGATGCAATGGAAAACTAACATATTACCATAAATATATTGATAATTGATTGTCATGGAATGGAGCTATGTTTTTGCTTTTGGGTTGATTGTCGCGATTGCAGTTACTGGAGTGTTTTTTTTGCAGCTTGCTAATCCCCCAACAGCATTGGTTGTGGATGGAAATGCCGGCAACGGGGAAATCACAGCTAGCATAATCCCCTCAACAATTCAAATCGACAAGGAGGATCTCAAACTCTGCTGCAACTTCATTAAAGATGGCAGAGAGATGGGATGCTGGCTGATAAAGAAATATAACTGCGAGCTTTGCAGTGATTACTGTATACCCAATGAGGATGCATATGGGACAGATTGACTATGAGAAAATTGGATTCAAGTGCGGCATAGAGATTCACCAACAGCTGGATTCTCATAAACTGTTCTGCAAGTGTCCGAGTATTATTATCGATGCTCAACCAGATTTCACTATAAAAAGAAGTCTGCGCGCTGCTGCTGGAGAGACAGGAGAGGTTGATGTGGCAGCAGTATATGCAATGGCAAAGCAGAAGCAGTACACATACAATGGCTATTTGGCGAACACCTGCCTGGTGGAGCTTGATGAAGAGCCCCCTCATCCAATCAACAAAGAAGCGCTTGAAACAGTGCTAGTCATTTCAAAGCTTCTCAACGCTCAGATTATTGACGAGATCCAGGTGATGCGCAAAACAGTTGTTGATGGTTCAAACACTGCAGCATTCCAGAGGACAGCGCTTGTGGCAAGAAACGGTTACTTGGAGACATCAAAAGGAAAAATTGGCATACAGACAATCTGCATTGAGGAAGACTCTGCAAAGATTGTGAAACGCACCAAAAAGGAGGATATCTATAACCTATCAAGACTTGGCATTCCACTTGTTGAAATTGCCACAGATGCCTCAATCCAGAATCCTGAGCATGCTCAAGAAGTTGCTAAATTGCTCGGCATGGTGCTAAGAAGCACGAAAGTGAAACGTGGTCTGGGAACAATCAGGCAAGATGTCAATTTGTCAATCAAAGAGGGGGTGAGAGTTGAGATAAAAGGCTTCCAGGAGCTGCGTTCAATACCCAAGGTGATTGAAAATGAGGTGAAAAGACAGCTCGCAGCAATCAAGCAAGGAAAAAAGCTGAAGCGTGAGGTTAGAAAAGCTGAGCCAGACCTCACAACTAGCTTTATGAGGCCATTGCCAGGTGCAGCGCGCATGTACCCTGAAACTGACTTGCCTGGAATTATTCCAGAAACCAAATCACTCAAAATACCCAAATTGCTTGTGCACAAAGCCAAAGAACTCAAAAGTGCAGGTCTCAACAAAGCGCTTGCAGATGAGCTGGCAAAATCAAACAAGCTTGAGCTTTTCAGCACACTTAAGCAGCAGTTCAAGAGTATTGAACCGCAATTCATTGCAAAGACACTCCTCACAACACCAAAAGAGATCAAGAAGAGATACAATTGCGATTTGGAAATCGAGATTGGAGTTTTAGAAAAAATCCTTGAAGAGCTCAGCAAAAAATGCATAACAGAGGAAGCAGTGTTTGAGATGCTTGTTGAGATTGCACAGGGCAAGCCACTCAATATTGACAAGCACAAATCAATTGATGATACAAAACTTAGGCAAGAGATTAGAAGAATAGTGCAAGCAACCCCAGGATTGCCATTAAATGGAGTGATCGGCAATGTGATGAAAGAGCTTAGGGGCAAGGCACCAGGCAGCAAGATAGTTGAGATAGTGAAACAGGAGATGAAACAGTAGTTCACAGCTGAAACTTTCTTAACCATTCTCAAGTGGAAATACCCCAAATGTTTCAACTATATAACAATCAAAAGGTTTATATACGCTGATTTGATAAGATAATTGATGGGGCAGCGTGACATAATAGATCTATTACGCAAGTCGCCGGGACGATGGCTCAATGCGCAAGAGATAGCCCACAAGCTCAATGTCTCTGCAGGCTCAGTGCTGGCATGCCTGCGCAGATTGAGGAAATCAGGGCTTGTTGAATTCCAGAACCAGATGCAAAAAGTAGGTACTGTGTATAAGAAAGTGTTCATCTACCGCTTCAAGGGCCCCAAATAAAATCAGCTGAAATAGAAAATCTTAAATAACCCCTTCTGTGAGATTATTCCCATGCTGATTACAAACTTGATTTTCATGATCTTGAGCTGCTTTACACTCGTTAAAAGCAGCAGCTTTCTAGTTCGAAGTTTAGCAAAAATCTCCGAATATTTCAGGATGAACGAGTTTGCAATCGGTTTCATCATTATGGCAGTGAGCACTTCTCTTCCAGAGCTGTTTGTGGGAATAACAGCTGCAATCGACAATGCAACTGCGCTTGCTCTTGGAGCAGTCATAGGTTCTAACATCCTTGACCTTACACTGGTTATTGGAATAGTCACACTTATGGCGAGAGGTATTAAAATCAAAAGCAAGATAATCAGGCGGGACATCGTTTATATGCTGGGTATGGTTATATTGCCCATGCTGCTCATGTGGGATTCAGTGATCTCAAGAATTGACGGGTTAGTGCTTTTGGCAGTATTCTTATTTTACATTTGGCAGATGGTAAGGCAAGAGCGCTCTTTCAGCCGAAAGCTTGAGAAGGTTCAGCGCGCAGAAGTGCTGTTCTGGATTATTGTTGCGATTGTGAGCGTGATACTGCTTGTTTTCAGTGCGGAATTTGTTGTTGAGTTTGCAACCCGCCTCTCGATAGACCTTCTGCTCCCACCTATACTCATTGGTCTCTTCATTATCGCTCTTGGCACAAGTCTACCAGAACTGATTTTCGAGTCCAAGGCTGTATTGGAAAGACATGAGGAGCTTGCATTAGGGGACCTGCTAGGCAGCGTCATTACCAACTCAACACTTGTGCTTGGCGTCACAGCACTAATCAGACCAATCACTGCAAATCTTCTATTGTTCTTCTCAAGTGCTATGTTCATGGTGCTCATAGCATTTGTGTTCATGACATTTGCCGAATCAGAAAAAGGAATCTCATGGAAAGAGGCAGTCTCACTCATACTACTCTATATGTTTTTCATTGTTATGGAGTCATATATAAAATTTTTAAAAGGCTAAAGTGGATAAAATGAATGCAGGCAAAGTTGTTCCGGACACATCTGTTATTATTGAGGGAGTGCTCTCAAACCAGCTCAAAGCAAAAGAGCTAACTGCTAAGTCAATAATCTTTCACGAAGCGGTGCTGGCTGAGCTAGAACACCAGGCAAACCAGGGCCGTGCCATCGGTTTTTTGGGGTTAGATGAGCTGGATAGGATACGGGAGCTGAGCGATAAACAGAAATTCGAGATCTCTTTTTCAGGCACAAGGCCAAGGGCAGCAGATATAAGGCATGCGACTATTGGAGAGATAGACGCACTGGTCAGAGAGTTAGCCTACGAGGAAGGTGCCACACTTGTTACAGCAGACAAGGTACAGGCACGAGTGGCAAAGGCAAAAGGGGTTGACACGCTGCTGGTCAAATTGAGTGGTAAAGTCGCTAAGCCAAAGCTAGACAAGTATTTTGACGCAACAACAATGTCAGTTCATCTTAGAGAGAATGTTGCTGCTTACGCAAAAAAAGGTGTGCCAGGTGACTGGAAATTTGTCCAGCTTGGCAAAAATCCCCTCAACCAGGAGGATATCCAGACAATCGCCAGTGACATCATAGAGCAGACAGGGATGCGCAGAGATGGTTTTGTTGAATTGGAAAGACCTGGCTCAACAATAGTCCAGCTTGGTAGCTACCGCATTGTCATCACAAAGCCACCATTTGCAGACGGCTGGGAGATTACTGCTGTTCGTCCGGTGAAGAGGATGAGTTTGGCTGACTATAAACTAACAGAAAAGCTTCTTACAAGAATAGGAGATCAAGCAGAGGGAGTTTTAATAGCAGGTGCACCTGGGATGGGCAAATCCACTTTTGCGCAGGCTCTTGCAGAGTTCTATGCAAACAAGGAGAAGATTGTGAAAACAGTTGAGGCACCCCGCGACTTGGTGTTGCCAGATTCAATAACACAGTATGCAATATCACACGGAACACAGCAGGAGGTGCATGATATCCTGCTTCTATCAAGACCAGACTACACAATAGTTGACGAGATGCGCAACACAGATGATTTCAGGCTGTTTGCAGATCTTAGATTAGCGGGTATAGGCCTTGTTGGCGTTGTGCATGCAACCAACCCAATTGATGCAATCCAGAGATTTGTTGGCAGGATTGAGCTTGGTGTGATCCCACAAGTGATTGACACAGTAATATTCATAAAAAACGGACAGGTTGACAAAGTTCTGAGCCTGAATATGACTGTCAAAGTGCCATCAGGGATGACAGAGGCAGATTTGGCGAGGCCAGTTGTAGTTGTGAACGACTTTGAAACAAAAAGGTTGGAGTATGAGTTATATAGCTATGGTGAAGAAACAGTTGTTGTGCCTGTTAAGGGCAAAACTGATGTTGCGCCTGCAAGACGCATTGCAGCAAAAGAGATTGAGCGCGAGTTCCACAAGTTTTCAGACGACATACAGGTGGAGGTTGTCTCAGACCACCAGTGCATTGTCTACGTGCCGCACAAACTGATACCGAAGATAATCGGCAGGCAAGGCCGCTCAATTGAAAGACTGGAAAAACTGTTAGGCATCAATATTGATGTACAGGAGCTCAGCGCAGGCAGTGGTGGTGAGTCACTTGAATTCAACACCTCAATCACCAAGCAGAAGGTTGTCTTATATGTTGACCAGGCCCATTCTGGAAGCAGTGTTGATATTCTTGTCAATGACGAGCATCTTCTTAGCGCAAATGTGGGCAAGAATGGTGTGATTAAATTAAGCAAGAAAAATAAGCTGGTGAGACTGCTTCAGGATGCAATAAATATGAAAGAGAATATTACTGTGCTGTTGAAACAGTAATATTAATTTACTATGATAAAAAAGATATTTTTGTTCCCATTTCTAATTACCTTGTTGATATTATATATAAAGCATGTTTCATCATGTTCACTGAGTGGTCCTTATATCCAACTTAATGAAGGATACAAAAAGTGTAAGATTTATCCTGATTCTTGGCTTGACAATTTTAATATAACATCAGTAAATAGAACTAATTTGGATATTGTGTGTCCAGATTTTGCACTGACAGATGCAGATAAAAATATTATTATTGACTTTGTAGACCAACAAAGGGAATTCCCAGATAATTTTGAAGAAAGAAAAAAAATCTATAGATATGATAGTTATACCCACATGGAAAAACAGACAATTGAAGAGTATGCTGAATTTCAAAAGAAGATGAACAAAATCAACTCTGCAATCTGCGATTGTACTGAATATATATTCCTCGAAAGGAGGAGTGATTGGACAATCTATAATGCTGATTCTAAAGACACATGTTCATTTTCAACTGCCTGTTATCAACCACCCTTCTATTGTCCAAATAGTTTGTATTTTACTTTGATAATATATTTTGTAAGTTCAGTTCTGATAATTGCAGGAATTGCTGCTGGATTAATCGTGTTTATAAGAAAACGAAGTAAAATAGTCAGTTAACGTGCCAGTTTTTGATTTCTCATACCTAAGCACGTCCCCTGCTCTCCCCAGAAATCACGCCACGCCCGATAATATGCGCCACTCTAACAGGCTCAGGGATATTACTGCGAGTTGAGCTCAGTTTGATCAACTCCTTGGCCTTCTCCAAATCTAAACCAAAAATCTGTATATGAATATTGTCTAGCTTGTGGATTTTGCCTGCCTTGTCCAATAATCTTATTTTTTCTGCTTGCCCAAGCTTTTTCAAAGTGTTTTGGATTTTCTCAAACTCAGGATAATCGCGCATAACAACAATGACTGGCAGCTCTGTTTCTATGCTCAGCTTCTCAACATCAACCACATTAAACCCGGCAACCGCAATGCCATCAAGCATTATGCACTGCAACTGAGGCTTGAACTTGCATCTGTTGACCATCTCAATAATCTTGTCAGTCGCATCATCACCATCCACTTCAACCAAAGTGCTCATAACACCATCAATCCAAGAACCACCGCGAAACACAGTAGCAATAACCAAAGCCTCTTTATCATTGAACTTGTCAAAACAGGCATCATCTATGCCCAGAATACGGGTTTCTTTTTTCATATATAATATAGTCCAACCCCAAGTTAATAAAGATTTCCACACTATGCCTGTATTAAAAATATTTTTTTAATACTCATAAAATCTTTTTAGTTACACTTATATATTAGTTATATATCAAGAAAAACCTATGTGCGGGATAATAGCCTACAAAGGCAGCAAGAATGCAAGTCAAATTGTGATTGAAGGCCTCAAAAAACTTGAATACCGCGGCTATGACTCATGGGGTATTGCTTACCAAAGCAACCCAAGCGTTGGTGTTCTTCGAAGGGTTGGCAAGATTAGTGAATTCAATCACTCTGAACTTCCGGAAAGCAACTTGGCCATTGCACATACAAGATGGGCTACCCACGGCGGAATTGAAGAGCGCAATGCACACCCTCAATTAAGCG
>JAHWHA010000146.1 GCA_019323665.1 Candidatus Woesearchaeota archaeon
GGAAAGTCCATTGGCTATTGCAAACCATGTGCAAGAATTTGAAGAGGACAAACCAAGCCTAGACTCAGTATGTGTTTTATAGTTCCATAATTCTACAGAAAATTTATTATAAGAAAGATTTATAAAACATGTTTCTCTCCACCGGCTTATGGCGAGGTAGCTTAGCCTGGTTATAGCGCAGGACTCATATGCTTTGAGTGATGAGGCTTATGCCGATGATTAACCAATGCGCAGATATCCTGAGGTCGCGGGTTCAGATAATTGGCGACGCAGTCGACAATGACCGAAAGCGCCAGCTTGAGAGTCCCGCCCTCGCCATCTATTTCAATGTGCCCTGCTATAGGCAATATCCTCATCACTGAAAAAATTAGGATGATATGCAAGCAGTTTTTTCTGGTGCATCAATAAGCCACGAAATATCTCATCAGGTACTTCACCACCCATCTCTATTGCAGCCATGCCGTATGCCTCTGCTCTTGCAGGATAGCCTGGAAAACTATTGTAAAGTCCAACAGCTTCCTCTACGCTAGACAATGCAGGTGTCAATGCCTCTAATCCTTCGCCAGCTACCATCTCCTCAATGCTTGGGTACAATCGCACATCATTGACCCATTTATCCAGGTTATTTCTAGTATTACCAAAGATTGTAACAATATCACCTCTATTCATAAAGCGATAGTCCTTACTCATATCTGCCAGATCAAGTGCACGACCCTCAACAACCCTAGCTCGCGCCTCAAAAGTATCGTATAAATCATCAGGCATCCAGAGTCTCCAGAACATGATAGGTTCAAAGCTGATTGAAAAAACACCATGCTCTTCAATGCGTGCTGCATAACCAGGTATACGCATGTAACTTAAGACAGCATCTGCATATTCATTTGCCTCTGGCTCCATGTTGTGCCAGCCTTGTGACCTGAGCATCCTCTTAACAGAATGAATAGCACCTTTGTCTGACTTAAAATATTTTACACCAGTAACTCGTTTTACGATAGGCACACTTGCTTCACCAACATCTTCTCCAACCATGGTGAAGATTACTACATCTCCAAGATTCATTCTCCTGTAGTCCTTGGTAGGATTGTAAGGATCGGGTGCACGTCCAGTAGTTGTTTCTCTGCCTGCAGCAACATTTGCATAGTCTTTCTCTGATAAGAACATTCTCCAGATTTGTGGATCTTTCATTGATTAACACCCCCTCAACTTACATATCTGTTAAAACATCATCCTGCTATATAATGGTTTGGTTTATTACTATTTATAAATAGCATCAGAAGTTGCTTCACACTTCAATATCCATCCCATCATACGCAGTATCAACATTCTCATGCTTGTCTGTCTGGGATTTAACATAGTCGTATGTATGATGTTCTGCACCACATAGATGGGTTAATATTGTTCTTTTTGGTTTAAGTTTTTGAATTATCTCAAAGCTTTCCTCCATTGACTGGTGGTCATGCACGTAGTCAAGCTTTTTTGCATCTCTTATTTCCTTTGTTGGACCTTTCCAGCCAGCTTCAATCATAAGAAGATCCAAGTTTTCCCAAAACTTGTCGAATTTTGTCTTGTAAATACTGCATGGAGCATACATTGCTTTTTTACCTTGTTGCTCAATTAGGAATGCATATCTTATTCTATCATCTCTTTTGAGATTGACAGGTGCTATTGAAATATTATTCAGTTTTACTGGTTGCCTGTCCTGCACTTCAATGATTTTGACAAATCCTCTTTTTTCATAGTAGAATAATGATTCAACATACTTCTTCATCTCAGGTTTTGTGTCCGTAGGCAGATAGACATTGATTGGCGGGTTGTTTGACTTTCCTGCAAAGCCTGACTTGCAAAGCATTTCCAACAGCCTGAATCCTTGTGTGTGATCATGGTGCCAATGGGTGTAAAAAACATGCCTGATTGTGTTTATGTTGAACTGCGTGAGTCTCTGGTAGACTGACTCTGGCGTGTCTATTAGAATATCTGGATTAACAAATAGTGAAGGTGATATCCGCTCATAAGGTATGCCTAACTTTCTTGCTTTAAGGCAATCCTTGCATGTACAGCCTGGTTTAGGGAATGGCAATGCCCCTGCTGAACCGAGGATTTTGAGCTTCATAGCTAATGCAACCCACAATCACAATTTAAAAGTTATGGTTTAAAAAAAATTATAACTATACCGAAACAATTATATATTAAAATTAAAAGAATTCATATTATGCAAAAAAGAGGTCAGATTTCTATATTTCTAGCAATAGGTATGGTTTTCCTTTTGGTTA
>JAHWHA010000147.1 GCA_019323665.1 Candidatus Woesearchaeota archaeon
AAAAAGGATTTTGATGTGATGCTGAAATATATGGATGATTTTGACAGCAGGCGCGAGCTGCTCATCAAGAAATCACGCGATGTTTTGAAACTTTCCAAGCAAATCATCTATGCACTGCACCGCGAGGATGAGAAAGATGCAAAAAATCTTGTTGTTAATATTAAAAAAGAGTTTGCCGCTCTAGTAAAGTTGGCAGACAAGCCAGAGCTGCTTGGTGTTGGCGCTTTGAGGACAGCTGCGCAGGAGTATGTTGAGGCGTTGTGCTATTTTGGTTATGTTGTTGAGGCAAAGCTGCCAACGCATCGCGAGCTTAAGGTCAGCACTGAATGGTATCTTCTTGGTATATGTGACTTGAGCGGTGAGCTTGTGAGGAAAGCGATAAATGACGCTATTAACGGCAACCAGGATTCTGCTTTCAAAATTAAAAAAGTGGTGGAGGAGATATATGGCCAGCTGCTCAGGTTTGATTTCAGGGACAGCAACATGCGCAAGAGCTTTGACCGCATCAAGTATGATTTGCGAAGACTTGAGGACGTGGCTATTGGAATTAAACTCAAAAATGCTTGAATTAAATGGGCTAAAGATTGAATGGCTTGGCCATGCATCAGTCAGGATAACTGGCAACAAAGTTATCTATATTGACCCATTCCAGCTGCAGGGAGCGCAGCCAGGGGCTGATCTAATTCTTATAACTCATGGCCATTATGACCACTGCAGTATTGCTGATATTAACAAGATTCTCAAGCAAGATACTGTGATATTTGCTACACCAGACTGCACAAGCAAACTTGCCAAGCTTGAGAAAAACAACCTTAAGCTTGTTGAGCCAAATAAAAGCTATTCTTTGGGTAATGTCAAGCTAGAGACAGTGTGCGCCTATAATCCAACAAAGCAGTTCCATCCAAAGTTAAATGACTGGGTTGGGTATATTGTGACAGCAAATGGCACAAGAATATATCATGCAGGTGACACTGACTTGATACCAGAGATGCAGCAAATAAAGGCTGATGTTGCACTGTTACCAGTTGGGGGAACATACACAATGGATGCACAAGAGGCTGCACAGGCTGCCAACACCATCAAGCCGAAGATTGCTGTACCTATACACTGGGGGAGCATTGTGGGTGATAAGGCTACTGCTGAAAAATTTAAAAAGCTCAGTAAAGTAGAAGTCAGAATTCTCGGTTGATTTTTGTGATTTTTTCCAAACATTTGTTGTGAATCGGTGCTTTTTACTCTAATTTCCCAATTTTTTAAAGAAAAATTTAAATATCCCCTATCTCCAACCGCTCAATATGGCGATAAAAACTGCATTTCAGAGTGAATGCAAGTTAGCCATAGCTATATCTAATAATTGATCTGGCAGAAAGCCAACACATTGGAGGTTAAAAAATGTTAGACATACTACCGCAAGACTACAAACCAAAACTGGATTTTTTCGAGACTCAAAGAGCAATAAAACTGGTCAAAGACACATTTGAGTGCAAGCTAGCTGAGAAGCTGCACTTATTGCGTGTCACAGCCCCAAGGTTCCTACAGGTTGGCAAGGGACTGCAGGATGATTTGGCTGGTACTCAAGTGCCTGTGGGCTTCCAGTCAAAATTCTCTGACAAGAGGATAGAGATGGTACACAGTCTGGCCAAATGGAAGCGATACACACTTGGTAGATATGGCTTTAAGGTTGGTGAAGGGCTCTATACCGATATGGACGCAGTTCGTAAGGATGAAGCAGTCAGCCCTATACACAGCATCTATGTTGATCAATGGGACTGGGAGGTTGTGATGACCAAAGAGCAGCGCACTATTGCTTTTCTTAAGCAGAAAGTGAAAAAGATCTATGAAGCCCTGCTGGAAACAGAGGCTGTTGTGGCAAAAGAGTTCCCTCAGCTTAAACCAAGTCTTCCAGAAGAGATACATTTTATCCATGCAGAAGAGCTTGAAGAGCTCTATCCAGATATGAGTCCTGCCCCGCGAGAGCATGAGGCTGCCAAGCAGTACGGTGCATTTTTCCTCATAGGTATTGGCCATCCTCTCAAGAGCGGCAAACCCCATGATTTGAGGGCTGCTGATTATGATGACTGGTCAACAAAGACTGGTGATGGGAGATATGGTCTAAACGGGGACATTATTGTATGGCATCCTGAACGCAAGGATGCACTTGAGCTGAGTTCAATGGGAATAAGGGTTGACAAGCACGCAATGTTGAAGCAGCTTAAGCATCTTGGCCAAGAGGACAGGCAGTATCTTGAGTTCCACAAAGCAATTATTGAAGATCGCATACCTTTGTCAATTGGCGGCGGCATAGGACAGTCAAGGATCTGCCAGCTGCTGCTCCAGAAAGCCCATATAGGCGAGGTGCAGTCAAGTGCCTGGCCTGAGCAGGTAGAAGTGGTGTTTGCCAAGCAGAGAATACCCTTGCTTTAGCAGCCAAAATTCAAAAAGATATTTAAAACATAGTATACCCACAACAAGGGTGAACGTAAAATGGAATTTATATCAATCGCAGATGCAATGAAAAAGGGCAAAGGCAAGGTAGCCATCAGAGGCTGGATTTTCAGAGAGCGCGGCTCTAGTACTGTAAAGTTCATTATTATTCGTGATGTATCTGATATTATTCAGTGCGTCTTCAAGAAAGAGGCTTTTGAAAAGCAGTGGGATGACATTGACAAGCTGCTGATTGAGAGCTCAGTGGAGATTGAGGGCACTATCAAGCAGGATAAAAGGGCAATAACTGGTTATGAGATTCAGGCTGAGAAGCTCAAGATCGTGCAGGCAGCAGAGCCGTTTCCAATCACAAAAGACCAGTCTGCTGAATTCCTGCTTGACAAGCGTCATCTGTGGCTACGTTCAAGGAAGATGACTGCAATTCTCAAGATAAGAGACACTGTGTTTTCAGCTATTCACGAGTACTTTCACCTGCAAGGTTTCTATGAATACCAATCACCTATTTTCCAGTCTGTGCAATGCGAGGGCGGCTCAACTCTGTTCTCAGTACCCTACTTTGGCCAGGAGGGCGTCTTCCTGGCGCAGACATGGCAACTCTATGCCGAGCCTGCAATCTTTTCTCTGGAAAAGATTTACACACTTGCACCAAGCTTCCGTGCAGAGAAATCAAAGACCTCAAGACATTTAACAGAGTACTGGCACGCAGAGATGGAGGTTGCATGGGCAGGCTTCAAGGATATTATTGACCATGGTGAGGGTGTTTTGAAACATATTGTGAAAATGGTTCTTAAGAAGAATCAGAAGGAGCTGAAGATTCTCAAAAGAGATCCTAAGAAACTTGAACCCACAATCAAGAAACAGTTCCCTAGAATAACTTATGACGAGGCACTAAAACTACTCAAAGAGAGATTCAAGATGGATGTTGAATGGGGCAAAGACTTGCGCACTATTGAAGAGGACAAGCTCTCAAGCCTTTATGATACACCGATTGCTGTGACCCATTATCCAAAGAAAGTGAAGGCCTTCTATATGAAAGAGGAGGATGGCAGAACAGAAGTTGTTAGGGGTGTTGATTTTATTGCGCCTGAGGGTTATGGGGAGTTGATTGGAGGCAGCGAGCGGGAATCAGATCCTGACAAGATAATTGCTAGATTGAAGGAAGAGGGTGAAAAGCCAGAAGAGTATGAGTTTTATCTTGATACCAGGAGGTTTGGCTCAGTACCTCATGGTGGTTTCGGAATGGGGGTTGAGAGGGTGATTGCCTGGATCTGCGGTTTGGATACAATCAAAGATGCCATTCCATTCCCACGGACAATGCTTAGGTACAAGCCTTAAGGCTGGACTGATTGTTTTCTGGATTTTACTACCTTATCATATATCAACACCCTCCAGTTAATAACAACCTTTTTATAGACTATATATTTGGATAGGGTTATGATAAGCGCTTATGCTATCACAAAAGACAGGATTAGAAGGGTGAGTATTGACAACTTGCCCAAAACTCCAGTGTGGATTAGATGTATAAAGCCTGACAGAGAGAGCATTGAGTTGCTCTCCAGACTATCAAAAATTCCAATCTCAGAGTTTTTTGAGTCTATTGAGGAAGACGAACGACCGAAAGTGAGCATCAAGCGATACATCGAGGTTGTCTATAGAGCACCTCATGTAGGGGATGGAGAGGATATTGTCACCGCTCCAGTTTATATCTATGTGTATAAAAACCTGATAATTACTATTGAAAAGTACCGCAACCACACTCTTGCAGATATTGCAGAACAGATGCACAGGAACAAGAAAAGATTTCTGCTAAAAAAGGGTGCAGGCTATTTTATTTTTTTCATCCTCGACTCAATCAATGACCGCTTTCTCAGGTTTATTGACAGTATTGGGGAGGGTGTGGAGGTTTTTGAGGGCAAGCGTGAGCTGAGTGACGAGAATGTTGAGAAGATCTATGATTCAAGTGTGGCATTAAGCCATTTCAACCAG
>JAHWHA010000148.1 GCA_019323665.1 Candidatus Woesearchaeota archaeon
ACAAACATTTGGAGGTATAAAATGAATGCAGGCAAAATCGTTATTGGCTTTTTTCTGCTGTTGGCGCTGGCTTTAGCCGTAAGTGCTAATCCTATTCTCACAGTGCAGAGTACTGCCTCTGTTGATGAGAACCAGGAGCTAACAATTGTGATGACATCAACTGCGCCAGATAACGGCGACAGCGTTTTTGAGAAAGATGTGTCATATGGTACATTGACAAAAGACAGCAACACACAGGCGACTTTTAAGTGGAAACCTGGTTATAGTGACGAGGGAGACCATCTGATTACCTTTAGTGTGAAGGATAGTGACAATGTTAAGTCAGAGGGCCAGACAACTGTGACTGTCAACAATGTCAATAGAGCTCCCGTTATTACAAGTTCTGCAGTGGCTAGTGTTGAGCTGGATGATGATTACTCCTACCATGTTGAGGCTACTGATGCTGATGGAGACACATTAACCTTCAGCCTACTTGAAAGCCCTGATGATATGGATATTGACTCCTCAAGTGGTGTTATAACCTGGGAGCCAACATATGAGGATGTTGGAAATAACAATGTGATTGTTCAGGTTAGCGATGGAACTGATACTGATACACAGGAGTTTGATGTTGATATTGTTGCCCTAAGAATTGATGAAGTAAACATCAAAATCGCAGGAGACGACGATGGATATGACGATGAGGATGACTTTGAAGTTACGGTTGGCGACACATTAGAGTTTGAGGTTGTTGTTGACAATCTGTTCTCAGGAGACTCCAATGATGAAGAGATTGACATTGAGAAAGTAAGAGTACAGATAACAATCATAGACTGGGATGACAGTGGTGATGATGTTTTTAAGAGTGACAGGGAAGATATTGGCTATGATGACAGCCAGAGCTTTGATTTTGACCTTGGAACAGTGCCTGGTGATATCCCAGATGGTGACCATGATGTTGAGATTGAGGTTTGGGGAGATGATGAGAACGGCGTTGAGCACAGGGCAACTTGGAGGTTGACCTTACAAGTGGATAAGGAGCGTGAAGATATTAGGTTGGTGAGTTACGCTCTTGAGCCTTCAAGTGTGAGCTGTAATCGCAACCCAATGCTTAATGTCAGGTTGACCAACTATGGTTCAAAAGACTCTGATGAGATTGTGTTTGAAGCTGTCAATAGCGCGCTTGGAATAAGCATACAAGACTATGACATCGACCTGGATGAGGGCGACACCGAAAGCCTTGAGTATCAGCTTCACTTTATGAGCGATGTTGCTCCTGGCAACTATGCAATTAGGATCTCAAGCTACTATGACATGGATGCATTTGATGACGATGATGTGAGTGATAGCGACACTGTGATACTAACAGTGCTGAAATGCGTTGAGGAGGAGCCTGAAGAGGAAGAGCCTGAGGAAGAGGAAGAAGAAGAGGATGAGGTTGTAGTTGTGCCACCTGAAGAGGATGATGGTGGGGAAGAGATTCCAGTTCAGCCAACCGAGCCTGGTTTTAAGCTTCTGAGCAAGGAAACCCTCTACATACTTGCTCTTGTTATGCTCAACCTGCTAGTGGTTGTTGTGATTATTGTGCTGCTAGTAAGGCTGGCCAGAAGGTAAATTTTTTTTATTTACTTTTTCTCTTATTTATTGAAACAACAAGATTTAAATACCTAAATATATACAAAACACTATATGGAAGAACAGTTCAAAGGTGTAAAAAAGAGGTTTGCCAGAAAGATTCCTGTGGAGTTTTTTATGACTCTGGCAAAGGTGTTTAATCCCAATTCTTATGAAGAGCTTAGCCGAAAGACTATGAAGAATGTTTGGCTCTATTTTGTTAATCTTATGGCATTCAGCTTTGTTCTTATGCTTCTATTTGCGATTCCAGGAGCAATATATTTGAGGGACAATATTGACAAAGAGTTGAGGAAGTTTGATGAGCTTTCTGTTGATATCAATGTGACTCAAAAAGCCCCAATCTATATCAAACCACTGCATTTGAGGATTGATACAAATGCTGAGAGTGAGATTGGGGCAGAGAGGGTGCTTATTGCAGAAGATGACCTTGTTGTGAAGCGCTGTATGCAGCCTTTCTGCGCTCTGGGAGTTAAGAGCCCATGGATGCTCAACTGGGATGAGTATTCTGACCTAACGGCAAAGCGGACAGAGGTTGCGGCAATCCTTATTGGTATTGTATTGTTGCTGCTGCCTTCAATCCTCCTCACACTATTTGTTGGGCTTGGTCTGTATTACCTGTTCCTCGCGCTTGTGTTTATGGTGTTTGGGTTTGTTCTGCTGCGTATTGTGAGGAAAAGGATGAAGTTACCGCAGATCTTTAAACTATCATTGTTTGCACTTACACCTGTAGTAATCGTAAAAACCATCAATGTGCCTTTTGGGTGCGATTTATACTATATCCCAGGGCTTATCTCTTTGTTCTATTTTGTGGTAGGGCTGATTCTGGCAGCTGAGAAAGGGTTTAGGTAGGGTTTATTTTAAGCTGCCAACATTGCAGAGAAAAACTGGAAAATACAATTGTCTTATTGGGGAAATCCAAGAATATCTGTGATATAATCGACATAAGGTCTAGGGACAAAAGAAACTTCCATATATGCAGTAACACCCCTTTGTAAGTAGTCATTTATAACCTCCATTGAAGTAAGACTACCAAGACACAGCATAACAAGAGGAATGCGTCTTTCCAACAGTGCTGTTGAGATATCTCTATTTTCACCATCAATCTTATCATACATAAACACAAGATCTGCAGACAAAGTCTCTGGATTTATTTCCGGTTCAACCGCATGCATAATCTCATAATCTGCAAACGCTGCCTGAAGTTGAGGAATCACGCTAGCTCCCCACCGGGAAAAGTTTTTGCTTGTCAAGAAAAGAACTCTCTTCATAGCTCATAGGGAATTTGACATAATATAAAAATTTTATGCTGTTCAATCCCCTCTATTCTTTGGCTGCTGTGCATTCAATCTCAATCAAAGCTCCTAATGGAAGCTCTTTTACAGCCAATGCAACTCTTGCTGGATATTCTTTCGAGAAATACTCCTTATAGATCTCATTCACTTTTGCATAATATTTAATATCTGTGAGATAGATTCTGACTTTGACAATATCTGATAAACTCCAGTGAGCTTGCTCAATTATTGTTTTAATATTTTCCAGGGTTTGTCTTGTCTGGTTTTCTATTCCATCAACCAGTTTTCCTGTGTCAGGATTGAGGCCAATTTGGCCTGATATTTCCATCATATATTTACTGCTATGAATAACTGCGTTTGAAAATGGGAAATTGCCTGCTGGGATTGTTGTTTTTGGCATATATATACATGTTAAGAAGTACTCCTTATATTTGTTTTGGTGGAAACCTTTTTAAGCAGATTTATTCTAATTGTTGGTATGGACCAAACAATCCGCAAGCTGTATCAGTTGAAGAATATTGAAAGAGCCAACCGTGTCAAAGATAGACAGGAGAGCTCTGCTGAACAT
This sequence comes from Candidatus Woesearchaeota archaeon, assembly GCA_019323665.1. Taxonomy (GTDB): domain Archaea; phylum Nanobdellota; class Nanobdellia; order Woesearchaeales; family JAGVZT01; genus JAHWHA01. The sequence goes on from JAHWHA010000148.1 coordinate 3,475, forward strand.
ACATGGAGCTGCCTAATGCTGGCTGACTATTTTCTAACCAAACATAAAATGAAGCTTGACAGACTACACGTGTATGAGTTATTGATGTATCATGATGTTGTTGAGATTGAGGCTGGTGATGTGCCTATTCATCACAATCGCGATGACAAACATGATAAAGAGATGAAGGCTTTGGATAAACTTAAGAATGAGATTCCAGTCGAACTCAGAGCGAAGTTAGTTGCGCTGTTTACTGAGTTTGAAGAGGAAAAAACAAAAGAGGCAAGGTTTGCGAAAGCCATTGATAAACTGGATGCAACTCTTCATGAGCTTGATTATCCAGCTGACTGGAAGGGTTGGACAGAGCCAAAGGTTAGAAAGTATAATGACAAGTATTTTGAAGGATTTCCAGAAATCCAGAAGTTACATGATGAACTGTTGAAATATGTCAAAGCAAAAGGTTATTATGATGGCTAAGAAAACGCGCGAGAAATTCAAGGTAATGAAGAATGTTTTTGATATGTTCACCTTGAGGACTCTCTTTGACTTGGAGTCAAAAGGCCATTTTATTGAAGATACTCTTGTGCCGATAAGTGTTGGCAAGGAGTCAAATATTTTCTGGGGTGAGAGCGAGCAGGACAATGTTATTGTTAAAATCTATAGGGTGCAGAGCTGCGATTTCAACAGGATGTATGACTATATTAAGCATGATCCGCGCTTTTTGAAGATGAAGAGACAGCGCAGGAAGGTTATTTTGAGCTGGGTGCAGCGGGAATATAGAAATCTGTTAAATGCAAGAGAAGCTGGTGTAAAAGCTCCAATCCCCTATGCGATATTGAATAATGTGATTGTGATGGAGATGATTGGTGATGAGGTGCCTGCTGCCAAGTTAAAGGATGATCTGCCTGAAAAACCAAAAGAGTTTTTCAATGATATTGTTGACATGACCAAGAGGTTCTATAAATATGGGTATGTGCATGGGGATTTATCACATTTCAATATTTTGAACTATAACCAGAAGCCTGTGTTTATTGATTTTTCACAGTCTACAACACTCAACAATCCATCAGCTGAGGAATATCTGGAGCGCGATATCAATGTGGTTAGCGAGTTCTTCCGCAAGCTTGGAGTTAAGGTTGATGAGAAAAAGGTGCTGAAGAAGATAAGGTCATGACTTTGTCTTATAGCGGCCTCGTAGCTCAACTGTTTTGAATCTTTTTAGAATATCTTCTGCCTGGTTTGCATGCTGCTTGTATGCTTGGATTACTACTTTGAATGCCTGCTTGGCAATTTCATTGTGCTTTGATTCCAGTGCCCTTTTCAACAGGTGCAAATCAACTGCCTTGTCTTCTATTTTGTGTGATTCATAGCTCAATCCAAAGTCAATAAAGTAGATTTGGTCTTTGAGAATCATATTGGAAGTAGTCAAATCTGAATGAACAATGTGGTTGTTATGTAGCTTGGCAACCTTTTCTCCAATTTCCTTACAGAGTTTTTGATGATTGGTTTTGGTTAACACATCTCGCAGCCTGGGTGCATCAATATACTGCATGGCCACGGTCATCTTTGCATCATCTGAATCTATCAACTTTGGTGTAAAACCAAGTTTTTCCAGTTTTTGCAGAAGCTTTGCCTCTTTTCTTGTTCTGTATTTTCTCAGCTTTTGGTCAATTTCCGGCAGCCTGTAGCTCTTGGCTATTCTTTCTTTGACTACCTTGTTTTTGTCAAGATAGATTATTGCCTCTGCGCCGTCTCCAATTTTTTCCATATAAGCACCAGAGATTAGCCATTATATAAAGATTATTAAGTTATAGTCCATTTGTATTTGAAATCTGGTATTATTGGTTCTATTGATATTTAACAAATAAGAATCAGAGAGGATATTCAACAAAACCGTATACTACTTCCTCCCGGGGTCTCCACTCTAATGTTCGAGCACTTTGATTTTGAGAATGAAATGCGAATAGCTGATCTCGTGCGAGCCAATCTTCAATACCTTCCTTAGATTCGCCTGGATCCTTCTTAAAAACTGCCTGAGTAAGAGTTAATATACCGGAAGTAGTGGTTGGAT
>JAHWHA010000149.1 GCA_019323665.1 Candidatus Woesearchaeota archaeon
CCCCAGCTCAACAAGGTATTGCTTCACCTTGCTGCCGTGGGCACCCTGCAGTTCAATAGAGCCTCTTTTGGAAGTCCCGCCACAGGCCAACTTTGATTTTAGTTTGCGCGTCAGCTCCTTTACATCTATCTCCTTGCTATCAAAACCCTCAACAACAGTATACATCTTGCCGAATTTACGTTTTTCGATACGCACTGTTATCCTTTGGGTTTCCTTCGCAATGGTCTCGCAGACACACAAGTCTTTGGGTAGTCCACACACATCACAAATCTCACTCATACTTTGTTTCCGAACCTCCAAATTTCTTATTCAATAAGGTGAGTATCCTGGCAATATTCCTCTTGGTCTGCCTTATCAGACCAGGGCTTTTTGGAATTGTCCCTGTTGCCACCTGGGCATTTTGCTTCATCAACTCAAGCCTAAGCTCAGCTAGTTTATCCTTTAACTGAGCCTCATTCATTGAGCTGAAATCCTTTGTGCGCTTACTCATCCTTATTATCCTCAAACATACTTAAAGTTGTCTTGTTATTATCATCTGAGCTGTCAGTGTAATAATCCTCTTGGATTATCTCCTCATCTTCATAAGTAACTTTCTTTGTTTGTTTTGCTGCAGCTTTTTGACCATCAACTTTCTGAGCTGCCAAGTTTTCATCCTCATTTAAAGCTGATGCATCATCAGTATTTTTAGTTCCAGCTCCTTCGTCAGCTTTCTTTGCCTTTCTTTCTTTAAGGGATTTTCTCTCCTTCTCAGCCTCTTCCTCATCAGGAGCCTTTGATTTCTTGGTGCGTTTGCTGCTTCTCTTTTTGGGTTTCTCCTCATCCTTCTTCTCTGCTTTTGATCCTGACCTCTTCTTTTTTGAGACCTTCTTTCTCTTTTCTTCAGCTTCAGGCGAGGTTATCTCCTCAAAAACAACCTCAGGCTCTGCAAGAACCTTCACTTTGTCAGGCAGTACAATATCAGGAGGCATAATATTTACTTTGATACCCACAATGCCAGAGCGCAACTGTGCAGTTGTCTGTGATTTCCTCATGCCAGATATGCTTATATCTCCGCATTTCTTCAAGTATCCACCATAAACACGCCACGAGCGTGCCCTAGCGCTTGGCAGCTTGCCACTCAGTATAATCTCCACGCCCAGTGCACCGGCATTAAGCACATTCTCCAAAGTGCGGTGCATCACACCTTTGAACTTATTGGTACCGAATCTCTCAAGGCTGAGCGCTATCATCTCGCTCACAATATTTGCATCCAGATAAACATTCTCCACTTCACCAACCTCAATCTGAGGGTTCTCAAGTTCAAATTGTGATTTGAGCTCATCAGTAAGTTGCCGGATATTCGAGCCTTGCCTGCCAACCACAAGCCCTGGCCTTGAGGCATACACAATAACCTTCTCGCCAAGCGGAGTCCTCTGCAGTTTAGTGTTTGAATACCCTGACCTTCGCAGATTGGCTGCAACATGCTCCTTGATCTGGAACTCCTTGATACGTTGCTTTACAATATCACGTTCAATCATCTTTCTTGACCTCTGAATCTTTAGTTTTCTTTGTCTTTTGTTCTGTTTTTTTAGGTTGTTTTGGCTGCTGCTCAACAACCTCTTTTTTCTTAGGCTCAACTCTCTTTTTGGCCTTTTTTGCCTTGCCCTCTTCAGGAACACGCTCTTCAAGCACAACCTCAATATGCGTCCGCTTCGCCTTTCTCCTCGCATGTCTCCCATATCTCCAGGGTGTTGCTGCCAGGTGCGCACAAATATGTTTAATATAAAGATCCTCTCTGCTCAGACCTTTGTTTTCAGCATTTGACATGGCATTCTCAATAACACCGATAATCTCCTCACATGTTTTGACAGGATATCTCCCTGGCCCAATTTTTCTCTTGTGGGCAAGGTCAAATATATGCCTCCTGAAAGGCACTGCTTTCTTTAGCTTAGTAACATCTTCGAGCATACGGAGAGCTTGCTCGGCATTTTTATTTCTAACATACTTGCATACCTCAACACTGTTTTTTGTTGAGATGCCAAGCGAAATCCCGACTGCCTTGGCAGTCTTCTCCTTGTCCAGATTATTAACAGCATAACTATATCTCATTTCTTGGCTCCAACTCTAGTACTTGACCTTGTAGCACCAACACCTGGCGCATGATGGCCAACTCGCTTTCTTGTCATAACCAGCTCTCCTAGATAATGCCCAATCATCTCAGGGATTATCTGGACAGCAACGAACTCTTTCCCATTGTGAACGCGAATAGTCTTATCAACCATCTGAGGCAGCACCACAAGATCACGGCAATGAGTCTTGACAGTGTTGCTCTTCTCGAGGTTCTTCATCAAAATCTTCTGCTGCTCTGTCAGCCCCCGCTGTAATGCCCTTCTTTGCCTTGCAGGTAGCAGCAGTGAGAGCTGCTTGACACTCAGCTGCTTAAGCTCGTCCAAACTTTTGCCCCTGAAACTGAACTCTTTCTTAGCCATCTTACTTCTTTGTCCTTCCTGTCCTTCTTGGCCTCAACATGCCGACCTTCCTGCCTGGCGGAGCGTGTTTTGGCGCAATTGTAGGTCTGCCTTTACGACTAGACCTTGAACCTCCAAATGGATGATTAACGGCATTCATTGCCTGGCCTGTTACCTTTGGCCAATACTTGCGCCTTGCCTTGCGCTCATGGAACTTGCGGCCAGCCTTATAAAATGGTTTCTCTTTTCTTCCGCCGCCAGCAACAATACCAATGGTTGCCCTGCACCCAGGGTTGAAATCCTTCTGCTTTTTCGAAGGCAGCTCAACAACCACCCTATCCTTGAATCTAGCAACAATCCTTGCGCCTGCGCCTGAGCTTCTCACAAACTTACCACCATCACCAGGCTGGCTCTCAATGTTATGGATAATAGTGCCCTCAGGCATATTCTTAATTGGCATTGTATTCCCAATATTCAGCTTTGCACCTTCACCACACTCAACAGTGTCACCAACCTTGACACCTGTAGGCGCAAGCATCAAATGATTCTGCTTATCTTCATACCTAATCTCCATCAGCGGCGAGCTGTGACCAGGACAGTGTAAAATATCCTTTATAGTGCCTACAGCAACCTCATCACCAGGACTCCTGTGTGCAGGTTTTCCCTTGTATCTAAAACTCAAGGCCCTGAAAGTAGATGTGCCCTTTCCACGCCTCTGCTGAATAAGACTTCTTCCCATTTGAACATGCCCTACATCATCCCAAGCTGTGTCGCAATCTCAATAGCAGGTGATTCAGGGTCAAGCTTAACGTAGGCCTTCTTTTTCCCATCAGGCCCGATGGTTGTGTTGACATTCACTACCTTAACCTTGAAAAGCTCCTCAACTGCCTGCTTTATCTCACTTTTCTTTGCTTTAATATCTACCATAAACATCATCTTGTTCTCTGATTCCATAAGCCTGATTGACTTTTCAGACGATATTGGGTATTTGATGACTCTATCCACTTCCATCTTGATTCACGCTAAATGAACAACTTCTCCTTCTCCATAAGATCAACTGCTGCCTCGCTCCAAAGAGTGAGTCTGCCTGCATGTGTGCCAGGCGCCAATAGTTCAGCATTAAGGTGTTTGACATCAACAACCTCAACACCACCAATATTTTTAGCAGCATCTAACAGCTTACACTCTCCGCTCACCACAAACAAAGGTCCTTTGCTCACCTTGTACTTGCGGCCTCGCCACTTGCCTTTGCCAGCTCTCACAGATTTGACACCGGCTCTGTTAAGTTCATCTTTGAAACCAACTTTTTCCATAAAAGCCTGCACATCTTTTGTTTTATCAAGCTTTTCAATATCTTTTGAAACAATAAACGGGTAACTCTCAGGAACAGAATGCCTTTGCTTAACCAGCTCTAAGTTAAAAGTGGCTGCTATTGCGCTCCTTATTGATTTCCTCCTTTCCTTCTTGTTGATTCCCTGAACCCAGATTTTTTCTGCCTTTGGTGGATGAGCCCTGCGACCACCCACAGCCTGAGGTGATATTGCGCCAGTCCAGGTGAATCTTGAACCGCGTCTCTGAGTCACCTTCCTAGCAATCCTTGAGATACCAATACCATAACTTCCACGCCAGTCACGTCTTCGCTTTGAAACTCGCGCACTATGCCTCAGGCCAGCACCAGGCTTTGCGCCATAAGGCTGCCTCCTTGTACTCTGTACTGCGAGCACACCCCTTCTGATCAGATCAGGTCTTATCTCCTCTTCGAACTGCACTGGCAGCTTCCTCTTGCCAATCTGCTTGTTCTCCAGGTTGATTATTTTAGTCTCCATCTCAGCGATGCCTCTGTTTTGACTCTTGACTTATATAAGTTATCTGAGGAGCTTCTGTAGGTACTTTTTTGTTCGGCCTTCTTGGGTTATTGAATCTAAGCAATCTTTTCTGTGTGCCGAAAACCGAGCCCTTGATAAGTATATAAGGATTCTTCACAAGACCATACTGCAGAAAACCCCCTTTTGGATTGATCTCTTCAGGCTTGTCACCAATAAATATAATCTGCTTATTGTGTTCAGTCCTTGTATGATAGCCCATCTTACCAGGCTGTGGTACAGTGAAAAGGATATGCGCAGGATGCCATGGTCCCAAAGTACCGATACCACGCTTTGCCTTCTCAGTCTTCCTCCCACGCACCTTTGTGCCGAATCTCTTTGTTGTCCCCTGGAAACCCTTGCCTTTTGTGACACCTGTTACATCAACCTGCTCGCCAGCCTCGAAAACATCATTCACTGAAATCTCCTTTCCAATAAACTGCTTCACAAAATCCACTTTCTCCTTGAGAGAAGAGCCGCCTATGGCCAGCTCAAAAACCTCAGGTGTTTTCTTGGCAAACCCAGTCAGTTTGGGCTGGGTGTGGACAACAACCTTCATATCAGCATAATCCCCTAATTTTATATCCTCTAACTTCTGTTCCTTTACTTTTTTTGGGAGCCGAAGTTTTCGGGCAAGCACCTTATCAACCTTGAAATCAACCTGAGAAGCAGCAACCAAACATTTTGTGTTTTTTTTGTAAAAGCGGAGAGAAACGATTTTGATAGGCGGACACTCAATCACGCTCACAGGCATCGCAATCTCCATGCCCTTGGTGATAGAGTTCTTGTAATCATCATTGACAGTGATATGGGTCATCCCTGCCTTGTAACCTGCAAAAC
>JAHWHA010000150.1 GCA_019323665.1 Candidatus Woesearchaeota archaeon
AGAAAGCAGCTGCTATGTTGAGCAGCTTTTCTCTGATGTTGACTGCACAAAGCACCTCAACATCAAGCCAAAGATAGTTACAGCTGATTAATCCATAGGTTCCAGACTGATTCTCATGCTGAACACAGTATGGTTAGAAATCAATTTACATGATAGAATAATAGATATCAATATACAAAAAGATATATTGATATATTAACATATAAAAAGATATACACTTAAATAACCGCTCCAGTACATCGCCAATTGATCTCAGCACTCCCTGTATTTTCGCTCACAACACAGGCAGGATTGCAATTGTCTTTCTCAAACTCATCATACATCTCCATATCAATCCACCATGTCCTGCTGTTATCATTGTATACAAAGGAATCAACAAACCTGCCTTGCTCTGCGCATTCGCTCTCCTCTGCTATTGCCAGAGCCTCTGCATATGTAAGCTTTACACCGGATGCCTCACTCTCACCAATCTCCCAGTTGTCAATATTCACCTGCATCCTCTCCCCATCCTTCTCAAGCACAACATCAAAGCAGCCTGGACAGCGCATCGTCTGCACCTCTATAATTGTAAGCCCTTGAGAGTAGCCCACAGCTGCCACAGCCAGCTTCGCAGCCTGCTCCTGGTTGTCGTCAAGCTCCCATTCACGAACACACCCTTTCACATTCTCATTATAACTGTAGCCGGCAGGCCCCAGACATCCATACTCATCTCGCTCACCACCAATAATCTCAGGGCACTCGCCAATAGTATAAGAGTCAATCTCTCCTCCTGCACAGGCGCTGCACTTGTTGCCATATGTGACTCCGTTATCGCCACAAACAGGCATGTACTCCATTGTGCAGATCTGAGCAGCCTTCTCTTCCTCAGTGCATGTATATATATCAATAACTGTATCCTCTCTGTTTTCAATCTCCTCAACAAAGGTTTGGCCTCCAGGTACAGCACACTGCCTTGGATAGCTCTCCATAGCAGGGTAGCCTGCAGCAATACATTCCTCAAAACTATTGATGCTTGCCTGTTTGCATCCCGCAAGTGCAATACCCATCAAAACCAGCGCAATAACCATTATCTTTCTCATCTTCAACACCTCCAGATGTTGTATATGTTATTGCATAGCATCTTTTGTATTTAAATTCTATCATAACTTTTGCTGCGCTTGAAGCTTTCATTGTTTTCTCTGGCAGCAACATATGCGAAGCACTTTCGAAAACAATATAAACCACTAATACTTTTGACACAAACTTGGGGGATGGTAGATGCTGTTTATGGATAAATATGGCAGGTTCCTGCTAGAAGAGGACTTGATGGTGCTCACAGAAGGTGAGATTCAGGAACTCTTACTGCAGGCGATTGTGAACGGATGAATGCTTTCAAGGGCACAACTATTTTAGAAATTTTATGGTATTCATAACAATCTATAGCAGAAGCATCCAACTTACTGATATCTCTTACGCCAACTCATGACACCCGACTCTGTGCAAATCACCATTATAGAATTCAGCTGTAACAGCTTTTTTTAGCGCCCAGCCGAGAACCTCGGGATTTCCTGAATGCAATGTCAGGTAGCCCTGTGGTGGATTTGGATCCAGCAATCGCAACGTGAGAGGATAACTTTGATCAGTGTCGTCAATTGAGACAAACCCTGGCTGAAAAGCGCCTGCTATCTGACATCCTATTAACAGTTCACTAATCTCCCCAATCTTCCTGCACCCATAAAGATGCACAGAAGTTGATGAGGGGAAATTTTCGATTCCATAAGTCAAAAGTCTGAGTCTTGGGAAATCAACAACACTTATTGTACCTTTTATTTTGTAATCATCCTGGAGGGCATCAGCCTGCTCTGCAAATTCCTTGCATGCTTTTCCCAATAAATCATCAAGTATGGTGTCAATCTTTTCAAGGTTTACTTCTGATATCTCGGGTGGATTTAGAGGAAATATCTCAGTTAAAACCATTATATCATCTAAATGCTCAAGCACATTGTTGGCAACAGTCACCCGAACACTCTCAGGAATACTTTCAAACTCTCTTCTGGCAGAAATGAACTTTCTGTGTGCCTCATATCCTCTAATCTCAACTGCAAGTCTAGTCCACTTATCCACATCAGCTGCAAAACTCTGTTTGTCTATCATTCTGGTTCACGGTAAGAATTTTTTATATATAAAGCTTTGCTTTAATACTACTTGATAATAGTTAAAAACCTGCCTAGCGTAAGATTTATTAAACAAAATACCTTACGAAAATCTATGAAAAACAAAGTGATTGAAGCAATCTACAGAAGAAGGTCAATTCGAAATTTTCAGGACAAGCAGGTACCCAAAGATATTATTGATGAGATCCTCAACGCTGCAGTCATGGCTCCATCAGCACGCAACACCCAGCCATGGCATTTCACAATTGTTGAGGGCAAAGATAGAATCTATGAACTGGGCAAAAAGGTCACTGAGCTCCAAAAAAAACATGCAGAAGAATTCAGGTTAATCAGCAGCATCATTCCGGCAAAATTTATCTTCCATGGCGCGCCTTTGCTCATCATTATTTCAGGAAAAAAGGACTATAAATGGCTTAAGGATGATGTTAATTTAGCGGTGCAAAACATGTTTCTTGCAGCGTATTCACTCGGCATAGGAAGCTGCTGGATAGGTTTTGCTAAGGTCTTTGAAAAGGACCATAATATCAAAAATGAGCTTGGGATTCCAGATGACATGGAAATTGTGGCACCCTTAATCTTTGGGTATCCCTCAAAGACTGACGCAAAAATACCTAAACGAAAGCCAAAGATTCTCAAATGGATAAAATAAAAGCCATCAACAACATAAAACTTGGAGCACTTGTCAGCTCAGGCAAAGACAGCCTCTATGCTCTCTACCTTATTAAGAATAGCGGCTATGAGATTAGCTGTATCATAACCCTAAAAAGCAGGAACCCTGACTCTTATATGTTCCATTCTGCCAACATTGATATGGTAGACCTGCAGGCTGAGTCAATGAGATTGCCTTTGGTTGTCAAGGAGACTGAGGGCGAAAAAGAGAAAGAGCTGTTAGATCTCAAATCAGCAATCATTGATGCAATTGAACTGCATCAGATAGAGGGCATTATTACAGGAGCATTATACTCAGTTTATCAGAAATCCAGAATCGAAAAGATCTGCCGCGAGCTTAAACTCGCGGTGTTCAGTCCGCTATGGCACATGGATCAGGCTGACGAGATGAAAGGACTGCTTAATGCTGGTTTCAAAGTAATATTCACAAAGGTTGCGGCGGAAGGACTGGATAAAAGCTGGCTCAATCTCCCAATAACTTATAAGCATGTAGAAAAGCTGGAACAGATAAGCCGTGAAATAGGTATCAATATTGCCGGTGAGGGCGGCGAGTATGAAAGCTTGGTGCTTGACTGTCCTTTATTCAGCCAAGCTGTTGATATAATAAATTCGAGAATTGTGGAAGAAAATGATTATTCGGCAGAACTAATTATTGGCAAAGCAGTTCTAACCCAAAAGCCGCTAAAAAACCGATAGCTTTTTAATATCAAATTCTCTCCCCTTATAAGGTGCCCCCTTGGTGTAGTCCGGCCCAACAAAAAACCACAGTATTGTGGCATATGTTCCGGAGAATCATTTCGCCCTCTCGAGGACAGTGGAAATTTCAGGATCTCCCTGTTTTTTCTGCTCCTGCAGAAAGGCGAAGACCTGGGTTCAAAGTGCAATTTCAGAAAAAGAATTTGCGTGAAAGTCCCGGAGGGGGCATATTTAATTTTTATATACTATTCCCCAATATAATTTGACTACCACTTACCAACTCGTATCTCTGCTGTAATCTTTGGGATTCTTTTTTGATAGAAGGCGCTTATCCTTGAAATCCCATCTTCAACCCTAAAAACTTCGGCACTTTCGTGCAGTACGATACTAATAGGAGCAAAGGAGGATGGTTTTTTACCTGATTCCAATTGGCTTAGAACAGTTGAGATTTTACGTTTCTGCCACCTATCACCATTAACCACATTTTTTCTATCACTCCCTTACAAATGGTTAACCAGATAAGGAACCCCTATAATAAAAATTTTTCTTCCTCTATAATCTCTAAGTAACCATGGTTTCCTCAATTTGGTCAATAAACCCATAATCTACACATTTTTTAGGATGTATATATAATTTACTATTATACTGCAAATTAAGTTCATTTATTCATAGAAATTGAAAAATATTATATAGGTAATATAACATAGGTTGATTTACGCCAGTGTCGCATACTCGGTAAGACAAGCTTACCGGTCGCGAACTGCCATTTCATGCCAGTGTCGCATAATCCGGTAATTGATGTGTTGACTAACACTCAGTTGGGGAACATTGCGGCTGCCTCGAACCAAATGCAAGAGAGCAGCTGTCCGCAAGGACTTCCCGGTTCAAATCCGGGCACTGGCGCTTTTTTTTTAGAATTCTACCACTTAAACCAGACCTCAGGGTCAAGATAAACAGCGCAGCCACCAATCCAGGGACTTGTCCAGTCGCCGGTATAGGGTTTATCAGTCTGGATCAGCTCAAAATGCAGATGGTCTCCAGTGCTATAACCCTTGCTCGCCTGGTATGCAATAACATCTCCAGCCTTCACATCAACATAACCATTTTTACGATATGCTGCCAAAATGCTCTCTGGCACAGTGTTGTGGGCGATAGTTGTATAGATATATTTATGCTCTGGATAAAGCTGATTGTGCCAAAGAACAATAGAAGTGTCACCTCTGCCCACATTTGGTCCGCTCAGATGCAAAGGTCCGATGTGAATAATTCTACCATCATCCACAGCCCTAATGCTTATGTCATTATATTCAACATAGTCAAACCCAGTGTGGAAGCCGCATGACTGGTAAGAAACATACTTGCCAAATGCATTAGAGTCGTAAATCTCATGCATATTCCTGAATGGTTTCACAGGGAAATAGTAAGGCTCATAAACACTACCTGCTCTTTCAATAGTGACAAGGTTACTTGAAATCCAGCCTCTGTCTCCTCGCTCTGTAATAATCTCAATCCAGTTGTTACCATCCTCATAGATTATTTTTCCATCATACACATAAAACCGCTCTCCTGCGCTCATTGTTCTGCGCACAACTGTCTCAGTG
>JAHWHA010000151.1 GCA_019323665.1 Candidatus Woesearchaeota archaeon
GATTAACAGAACTGGAAGAGCTCTTTGACTATCTGAAAACACTCCAAGTAAGAGACTATGAATTCAACCCCACACTTGCCCGCGGTTTGGCTTACTATACAGGTCCTATCTATGAAATCTACCTTAAAAAATCAAAAGTTGTATTCAGTGTTGCAGGCGGAGGCCGCTATGATGATTTCATCGGCAACTTTTTAGGAAAAAATCAGCAAATTCCGGCAACAGGTATCGCATTTGGTCTTGAGCCAATCACAGAAGCAATAAAGCTCAGCAAAAAAGGCTTTGAAAAATCTGTTAGTCAAATCTATGTAATTCCAATAAAAACAGCCCAGAAGTCGCTTGAGATAGCCCAGCAGCTGCGTGGTGCAGGATTTAGGGTTGATATTGACCTTATGCAACGCAGCCTTTCCAAAAACCTTGACTATGCAAGCAAGCTTGGAATAGGCTATGTTGTGATCATTGGTGAAATTGATTTGCAGAACAGACAAGGCACAATAAGGAATATGGAAACAGGCAAAGAGCAAAAAATATCTATCAAAGATATTACTAAATTCCAATTCAAATAACTCTCTTTTTAAGATTTAATATATCTAAATAGCCTTAATTTACTTAAATACCCACTAATAGAGGATTATCAACATAAACCGAAATGTTTAAATATAAGGAATCAACACAAAGTCAAAGGCTATCTTTATTTAAAATTTTTTTATTTTTTCTAAATGGGTGCCAAAAAATATGAAAACACTTAAACCGATAATTCATAACTATGTAATCCAGATAGGCTATTCAGCAACCGCACTGTTCGGCTGGAGTTTCCTGTTATTCTATCTATTTGACTCAGGCTTCTCAGCAATTGAAATCCTGCTGCAATATTTACTGCTATTTGTGACAGCCACCATAACCTCAATCTACCTCAAGCCAGCGCACACCTCACGCACAATTGCCAAGGCTTTGATTTTCAGGACGCTATCATTCCTTCTGCTTGTGAGCTTTATCTCAAAATCACAATTGTATCTTGCGGCAATAGCCTTTGGGTTGTTTATCCCTCAATTTTGGGTGCCCTACAAAATAGACTATTACAGCGCAGGCACAGGCTATAACACAGCGATGCTAAGCGGGGTGCTAAGCGCAATCTACCCGGTGCTCAGGCTGTTTGTGCCTCTCATTGGAGGCCTAATGGCAGAGCATATAGGCTACCCTCCTATCTTCATCATCTCAGTATTCCTCCTCTTGGCGCTCGCAGTGTTCTCTCTATTCTCACCAGGCAGGAAGGTTGAATATAACCTTAAGGCTGCAAACCATGCAACAAGAAAAATACAGCCTCTTGTAATAATTGAAGGCATAACCTCTGTTGACATGATGATAATTGTGCCGCTGATAACACTAACAATGGTTGACAGCGAGGTAAACTATGGGCTGTTTCTCAGTGTTATCAGCATCTTTGGAGTCATTGCATCTTTGATAATGTCGCACCGTTCTGACAAAAAGCAGCAGCGCGTTGAATTCATCTACCCGACAGCTATCTGCACAGGAATTCTCATGCTCATAGCAGCATTCACCCACACACTTCTGTGGTGGACAATAATATTGGGGCTGGCAACTTTCACCATGAGGATAATGATACCTTTCTATGAGACAGTTGTGCTTGACCTCAGGAATGGACTGGCAGATGCGATGCAGATGCGCGAGGTGATGATAAATGTGGGCAGGATAATTGGTGTTCTGATAATTATCGCATGCTACGCAGTATTCAGGAGCTTCTATCCATCACTGATGGTAGTCTCAGTCTTTACAATCTCTTATCCATTCATTTTGAGCAGAAGAAAAATCTACCCCAAGAGTGACCCAATAGGCATCTATTTCAAAGACCGCTTAACCAATTTTATGAAATCACTTGGCTTCATGTTCCCTTATTTATTACCCAGAAAATTGAAAGAGAAAAGAGACAAGCTGTTCTATCAGTGGAAGTATAATAATGGGAAGATGAAGTAAAAGGGCGATAGGCGGGAATCGAACCCGCGCCGCAGGATATCTGCAAACGGGGACTCCGGTTGCGAAGCAACTAGGAGTCGCCTGATTTTTGGTTAAGCTTTTGCTCCAGCAAAAGGTTACCACAGTCCTGAATCCTACCACTAGACGACTACCGCCGTATGATAGAGTTGGTATAATTTGGTTTATAAAGGTTTTTGTAATTATCCTGATCTAGATAATTGTAAGGCGACCACCACCTGGCCAGACAATTGGGGAGAATGAGTTCTCGCCCGCGTCTTTGACAGGCTGGGTTCCTACACTGAAGCCTATTAATTATTGAGAGTGTAGGGTTCCAGACTGGCGAAGAGGGCTCGAAATTGAGAATCAATTGAGAGACCGTCTGGGCCTGAGGGATGGTGGCCGCCGTTGACAGTACAACATTGTTGAACTCAGAAACAATCTATTCTTTTGTCAAAACCTTGCACCCATCCTTCTCAACCAGCACAGTGTGCTCAGCCTGACTCACAATACCCTTAGCCTTGTCAGCCAATGGAGGGAATTCCTTGATAATCTCAAAATGCAGCAGCCGCTTCAAGGCAAAATTCACCTTGAAGACTGGGAAATCCTCCACAAGCCATCTTTTGGCAAAAGGCAAATCACCAAAATTCTCAATGAACTTTAGCACCTCTCTTGTTGTGTGGTCCCTCACAGGCTTCACATCCAGCAGCTGGAACAAAGTTGCATTGCTGGTCTCAACCACAATACCCGCACCAGTGGATGCAAAAGGCTCAATCGCTACAACCCAGCCCTCTTCAAGCTGAGTCTTGTCGCCAGTCGCAGTGTTTGGAATTGAGGGCCAGGCATGCACATCAAAATCCGCCAACCCATGGCCAGAGAGATTGCGCACAGGCGCTAACCCGTATTTTGTTATTGTATCCTGGATAACAGCGCCAATCTCACCAATAGTAACACCATGTTTCACAATTGCCAGCGCATTATCCAGCGCCTCTCTTGAGGCCTGCACAAGCTCGCCATGCTTGCCTGACAAATCAACAGTGCACGCAGTATCACCAATGAAACCGTCAACATGCACCCCCACATCAAGCTTAGCCACCTGCTCCTCAAACACAATCTCATCATGATGATCAGGATAGAAATGGGCAGCCACATTATTCAATGAAATCTGGGGTGGAAATGCCATCTCAGCCTTCTGGGTGATATGATGTTCAAGCTTCTCAATAACATCCAAAAGATAAGTGTTCTTTTTAATAAGCGAAGCCCCATATACAAGAGTCTCAGCAGCAATCCTTCCAGCCTCTTGGTAGCATTTCAGCTCTTTTTCTTTCATTATAAATGCAAAAAATTGAAAAACTATTTATACTTACCGCAAATTTAATATATGATATATCCCCTAGGGTATTATTAATTAAAAAGAGGTGTGCAGATGGAATTCAAGATCCAGAGGAGAGCACCTGCCAAGCAACCAGCAATTAGTGATGAAGACCTGGAGCTGGCATACAAGTTCACCAACCGGATCTACAAAGAGTATGGCGATTTTCTCAAGGGAGTAGTGCTTTTCGGCAGCGCTGCCCGCAAGCAGAAAGAGCCAAATGATATTGACATCCTCATAATCGTGGATGATGTTAGTCTGCAGCTAACCCAAGAGGTTGCAGAAACATATAGGATAATACTTGAAAAAGTGATTGTTGACCTCTCAACAAGGCTGCATGTCACCTCACTGCGATTAAGCTCATTCTGGGAATACATCAGAGTTGGCGATCCAATCGGTATCAATATGCTCAGAGATGGAATGCCATTACTGGACACAGGCATCTTCAGGCCAATGCAGCTGTTATTGAACCAGGGGCGTATAAGGCCATCACCAGAATCAATATGGACCTATTTCACACGAGCGCCCACCACATTGCACAACTCACGCTGGCACCTAATGCAAGCCTCTTTGGATTTGTACTGGGCAGTTATTGATTCAGCACATGCAGCCCTGATGAAACTCGATGAAATCCCACCAAGCCCTGACCACATTGCAGAGATGCTGGACAAGAAACTTGTGCAGAAAGGTCATGTGAACAAGAAGTGCATTATCACAATGAAAAAATTCTATAAGCTCTCAAAACAGATACTGC
>JAHWHA010000022.1 GCA_019323665.1 Candidatus Woesearchaeota archaeon
AGGCGATGTTACTCAGGCAACCTGGGAACAGGTTTTACAAGTTGCAGAATCAGCTAAACTGGACAAAACTATGAAAGTGTGTAGATAATATTTTCTCAAACTTTGCTCGGATCTCGCACTTTCACTCGAATATTCTAAAACAAACTATTATAAACCCTTACAGATAGACATAAAGGGGGTGATAACATGCCAAAGATTGCCAATAAAACATTAGTGGTATATTACTCAAGAACAGGTACAACACGCATGCTCGGAGAAGCAATAGCTAAAGCATTGAAATGCGACAGCGAAGAACTCATAGACAAAAAGAGCCGCAAAGGTATCTTGGGCTGGCTTAAGGCTGGTTTTGAGGCAGGCAGGAAAAAGCTCACCAAAATCAACCCCATAAAAAGCAATCTTGATAAATATACTCTGGTTTTAGTTGGCACGCCGATCTGGGCAGCCAATATCTCACCAGCAACTCGCACTTTCTTAGCTGAAAACAAGAACAAATTCAAGAATGTCGCATTCTTTGCCACTTATGGCAGCGATGCCGGCAAGTGCTATGAGAACATGGAAGCGGTTTGCAGGAAAAAGCCAGTGGGCTGCTTTGGCATGACCACAAAACAGGTGCGTTCTGGAGATTATGGCAAAGGCTTCAGAGATTACATTAAAAACCTTAAAGCGTGATGCTACCTATAAAAAATTTGGAAATATTTAATAATCTGCTCTCCAGGGATTTACTAATGAAAGATAATGATGAATGGAAACTTGGATATTTGGGATTCCTAGGGATTTTGGGTATAATCGGATTAATTACCAGAAACTACGGACTGCTTGGTTTGATGGGTTTCTTTGGATTTTTCTCATTTTTTACAAAGAGAAAAACATAATGGCAAAGATAAAATCAGAGCACCAGTTTGTATGGATGTTCATTTTAAATATTCTACTTTCACCAATAACCCTGATTCATGTCCTGCTCAGAAAAAAGGATTTTAAGCAGCTATTCAAGCCATTTGAAGATTTGCTTAGCTTTGTGTTTGAGCCAAAGTTTACTATATCAATTATCATAGCTAATATCATCATATTTATTGTCAGTTTTTCGTTTAGTGAGCAGCTTATTGTCAGCCTGATAAATTATCCTGCAGACCTGCTAAATTTTAGGTTTTATACAATTGTAACAGCAGCTTTTCTCCATGCCAGTCTAACACATCTTCTTGGAAACATGCTTGGCATCTTTATCTTTGGAAGGGTTGTTGAGAGAAAGCTTGGCTTTTCCAAGACAATGGTTGTGTATTTTGGCGCACTAGTGATCTCAGGGCTATTCCAGTCACTGATACATCTTTTCATTATTGGTGATAACACAGGCGGTATAGGGGCTTCTGGCGCATTGATGGGGCTGGTTTCAACAGCTATACTGCTTGACCCATTTTACTTGACTTATGAGCTTATACTGCCTCTGCCAATAATGATAATTGGCTGGCTGACAATCTATGCAGATATTGCAGGCATTATCAACCCAACTCAGGACGGTATTGGCCATTTTGCCCATATTGGCGGTTTTATCTCGATAGCTTTAATTATGTATTTTCTCGGAATCAAGGGGAGATCAAAATTGAAAAGAGGGTTTTTAGTAAATCTGGTTTCACTGGCGGTTGCATTAAATATATATTTGTTTATTGTGTGATTCTTATATAGGGTAAATGTGTCCAAAATTATTAGAAAATATTTATATAACCAGACTAATCTCCGTAGAATATGTCAGAAACCCAAACTTTGAATCTGGATTTGATTGTGCTAAACTCTCTTTCTGCAGTGAATGGTTTATTCGAAGGAGTTGCAATTGGTATGTTTGGGTGCTTTGCAATGCCTTCGCTAGTAAGGTGCTCTTTTGAACAAGCGGCAGAAGTTGTGGACGAGTTAACAACGCAAACTGACACATTCAAGGAGAGAAGCCAAAACTTTTCATATTGGGTTTCTCATTACATTGGCCGAGCTATTCCTTTTCCGGTTATAATATCCAATTTGATAAATCCTGATGAAAAGGCACCTATGGCTATTGCTATTGTGTTGGGAGTTACAAACTGCTGTAGTCTGGCGCATGAGTTGCTTAAGAACAATCAAAAATACCAAAATTTTTTTAACAATGTACTGAACAGAATTTTTTATACTTATGAAAAAAGCGTTCCAGAAGAGGTTGATTATCTCATCTCCCGGTCACAACCTCAATAACATCTAGATTATTTAATGCGGAATCTTTTGCCACTGGCAGCTTTGTTCTGAGATTAATTGCCTTTATGAACTTGTCGCCAATATCAGAGTGTATTTTGTAGGCAAACTCTCTTGGATTGATGTTGCCAGGTACAATTAGGCAGTCAGGCAGTACATTGCCCTTCTGGTCAGTCAGTTTGCTTGTGGCAACCGGGAATAGAGCAATATAACCTAAAAGTTCAAACACCGCTTTGTTGATAACATCCTGCACACCTGTTGAGCCGAACTTATCTAAAACATTTGTTTGGATAAACTCAAGTGCCTTGTTCTGCTTGTCAGTGAGCTCACCTGGCTTAAGTATTTTGAAATCCCTGTAACCAGGCACATAATCAATCAACCCCTTTTTATGGGCCTCTCTCAATGCCAACTCAGACTCCGCACTGCATGCAATTATCAGATAATCCGGGAATTGCTTCTTCAGATTCCTAATATTCATGTCAGCACCGGGCACATCCGCTTTGTTGGCTGCTATTATCATCTTTTTGCTGGTTTTTCTCAGCTGCTGCGCAAATTGCTTCAGCTCAGTTTCACTCCATTCAACAATAGGCTTTGTGTCAAGCCCCTGATCATGCAAGGCATCTTTCACCATGTTCTCATCAACC
>JAHWHA010000023.1 GCA_019323665.1 Candidatus Woesearchaeota archaeon
CTCAGCAGTGGGCAGAAGGTAAAGGTGGTAATCGATGGCAAAAGGCTTTTTCTTGTGAATTAGATTAAAGAGCGCATAATCATCACAATGGCTCCAAAGGTTAAAGGCACAATAATATTATCATCAACAATTGCCTCATTCATTCTTATTTGTATTGCCTCTATGAGCATTGCGCCAAAACTGCCTGCAGCTGCCAACAATGGTGGTATGAAGAATGACGCTCCAAAAAATCCTACCAAGGCTCCCGCAATATTACCTTCAAGTGCTTTGTGTCCGTTTAACGGGTTTTTAATTTTGCCCAAGTTGTAGCCAATCATGTTTGACACAGAATCGCCGATAGTCATTACCATTATTGCTGCGTATGCAAGCGAAGGTTCAAAGAGCTTGACTGAGAGCAATATGCCCACAAAGAAGGATATAAATGCCCGTCCAGGAAATTTTTTCTTGTCCTTTTCATGATCAAAGTTGTCAATGAACCAATATAATACAGGGATATGAAACTTACGGCTAAGCAATGATAATATTGCACTAATCACAATAATTATGAAAAGATGCAGTGGTGTAAGCAGGTTAATTATGAGGAGGAATAACACCAAAGTTCCAACAAAAATATGGATTAGCTGCCTGCCAAAATCCCTGAATCTCATTTTGTCACCATGTTCTCAATTTTTTGGATGAGTTTGATTTTGTGTACAACTATTATTAGGACTATTCCTATAAGGATTGTGTATGTAATCAAGCTCTCAAGATTGTCAATGTGATTGGCAATTGCCATGTAGGCTGAGCTGAGTTTCCATCCAACAAATGCCAATAAGAAGTTTCTTGGCAGTAGTCCAAGAAAACTGAATATACCGTACCGTTTCCAATCAATCTTAAAAACACCTGCCGCACCTGAAACAAGGCTAAGAGGCATAATAGGCAGTGTGCGCATAATAAATATTGAAACTCCTTGTCTCTTTTTTGTGCCAAATTTTTTTTTTATTTTCTTAATGTCATCCCATTCAAACCCGAGCAGCTTGCTGAATCTCTCAATTAGTGGTTTGCCTCCAAAATAACCTATTGCATACAATAGATAGTTACCTATTAATGCTGCAAGCGATGCTGGCAGGGTAATCTCCCAAAGGATTTTCCATAACGCGGGGGCAAGGCTCATCTCAGGAGGCACAAGCACGAAGCCAGCGGTCATTAATATGATTGGTGAGGGTATTGGTGTCAGGATTGTTTCAATAAATACTCCAATAACAACACCTAATGTTCCATGGGCTCGGATGTATTCAAGAATTGTGTTAGTAAATTCAGCTAATATATTGACACCCCCTGGTTTGAGTGATTTTGGATGGTTAATAAATGTTGTTGTTTTAAATTAATTTACACAAACATACTTAAACCAAATTCAAAAGATTTAAAAACCATCCCAGAGTCCCTATATATAACATATTGACTATAAAATGAGGAGGATGATATAAAATGGCAGATCTTTTGGTTGTAAAATCAAAGATAAAGGATTTTGTGCAGGGTTTGAATGTTGCAGGCGACTTTGCTGAAGCTCTTGACGAGGAAGTCAAGGCTATGGTGAAAAAGGCTGTTGAGAGAGCTAAGGCTAACAACAGGAAAACACTTATGGCAAAGGATTTATAAAGCCAAATTTTTTAATTTTTGTTTATCTATTTCTAATTTTGTCTCAAGAATATCAAGCCTGTGTGTGAGTTCTGGATTTGTCTGTCTCAGTTTTTTTAGCTTGGCTTCAAATGCAGATAGGCGCTGCTCAAGCTCTTTCTGGCTGTTTTCATGGTGGGAAAGTTTAACTGTTCGTTTTGCTCCGCTTGGATGCGAGATGGCAATAAAGCAGTCATGTTTTTTATAACCCTTATTCTTTGCCTTGGCTTCACTCTTTAACCAGACTCGGTTTTCTGTTTTGATATTATTGACCCAGACACACTCTGGTGTGTGATAGACCTTGCCGTTCTTGCTCACAACATACCCTCCTTTGGGCTCAGCTTTAACTAATGATTTATCAGGAGTGAGAGCTGGTTGGTTTGCGTTAAGTTGCTGCCTTTTTACCGCAAGAGCCAAATGGAAAAAAAGATGCTCAATATTCGAATAGCTTAAGCCAGAATCTGTCAATTTTATCACCTGATTATTAAAGCAGCGCACTACTCAAAACTGGATTGGCGGAATTGGAGGAGATGGTTTTGGATATGCAGATGAGTGCTGCTGGAAGTTCTGCGATCTTTTCTCCTTTTTTGCCTCCTCACGTTCCTCTTTCACAAGCTCGGCAACCACCAATATTCCCTTGGCAATCTCCTCATTGTGCTTAAGCAGCTTCTCCATCTTGGCATTGAGCGCTTCAAGATGAGCATTCATATCACCAAGATGCTCATGGGTTGTATGGTGGTGCTCAGCCTGGATATCATCGCCTGCTTGTTTGAATAGTGCCATTAGGCTGTTGATTGCCGTCGCCAAGTTGTCCATAGATACTTGTAATCCTTCTTTACCTGGTGGCTGTTTTGTCACTTTTCCCCCTTTTTTTGCCGCTAGTGCCTGGCGCAGCTCTTTAACTTCACCTTTAAGCCTCAGCATCTCTGCATGAGGCATGAGATCATAGTCATCCTCTGCCATCTAATTACCTCTTTTTATAGTGATTTTTAATGAGGAGCATATATAAAGGTTTCTATTTTTTGGAATCAATGCAGGTGAATAGTTAAAAAACCGCTGCTTCTATAACTGCCGCTATAAATACTGCGATTATGCCCAACCCCAGGAGAATCAGAGAGTCTGTCAGTACATGGTTAAACATTTTTGAGAATGGCTTTTCTCTGAGCACTGCCTTTGACAGAACACCGCCAGCTATTGCTGCGCTTATATATGAAAGCGCTTCCAGCACCATGTGAGGCATTATCGGCCCGATTACTCTGAAGAAGTTTACGAGAATAATTGAGGGAGATGAGTGTGCCCCAACAGAACTGAGTTTAGCAGTGAAACCAAAGAACGCGCCCCATACTGAGGCGTTCCATGTTAGGAAAATAATTGAACCTGCTCCGTAGAAGACTGAAAGTAGAAAACAAGCCAAGAAGACAATTATATTATTGCGCACATATGCTGCTGCCTGCGAGACAACTGAAGCCTGCCCTCTTAATCCAAATATAGGGGCACGCTGGGTTCTGAAGAGCTGC
>JAHWHA010000024.1 GCA_019323665.1 Candidatus Woesearchaeota archaeon
TAAAAATCAAGCAACTTCTCAATTGCATTATCTCCTTCCCAAGGCCTTGAGCCATGGGTGCCTTTGCCTCGTGCAACCATCTTGATATGCAAAGAGCCTTTGTGTCTGTGCACAATATTGTAGTTCTCTCCACCGTCCATAACAATAGCAAACTTGCATGAATAGCCTTCATTGTTTAGAAGGAGATTCACCCCCTCTTTTCCGCCAATCTCTTCATCTGTTGTGAACATTACACCAATATTTGGCTTGTTGTTTTGCTGGCTGTAGTATTTCATCAATCGCATGCATATTGCAACACTTGCCTTGTTGTCAATAGCGCCGCGTCCGTAAAGCCTTCCATCTTTTTCTTCTGGAACAAATTCTGAGTCATCAGCAGGAACAACATCACAGTGCGCAGCCAGAAAAAGCTCAGGGTTTTTTGTATCCTGCAATGTAACCGCAACAGAAGGCTTTTTTTTGCTGTTAAACCTGTGAACAAACAACTCCATATCTTTGAAATAGTCTTCAATGAAATCAATACACTTTTTCAACTCCTCTGGATTCTCTGAAGTGGTTTTGAATTCAATCAGCTGCTTTGTTATCTCGACTATTTCACCCATCTTGAGAAATCTACCTCTTTTTGATAGTCTTAATCCCGTCCATATAATGCCACAGCGCTTTTGGGATTTGCACAGAGCAATCTTTCTGCTGGTTCTGCTCGATAATGGCAATCATTGTCCTTGAGGTGGCAAGTGCAGTGTTATTAAGTGTGTGCACGAAGCCTATTGAGGCTTGGCCTTCTTTCTCTTTATACCTAATATTCAATCTTCTTGCCTGGTAGTCTGTGCAGTTGGAGTTAGAGCCAGACTCCCTAAACTTGTCATCTGCCATCCACACCTCAATATCATATTTTTTTGCAGCAATAGTGCCAATATCACCAGTGCAGATATTGACAACACGGTAATGAAGCCCGAGATGCTGGTAGAGCTCTTCTGCATTTTTCTGCAGCTCTTCATGCAGCTTCCAAGACTGCTCTGGTAGAGAGAAGATGAACTGCTCAACCTTGTGGAAGTTGTGCATCCTGAACAATCCTTTTGTGTACTTGCCATGTGAGCCAATCTCTTTTCTAAAGCACGGCGATAAGCTAACAAACTTTTTTGGCAGCTCGTCCTTTGTAAATGTTTCACTCATGAAGCGAGCACCAACTGGGTGCTCAGCAGTGGCGATCATATAATGATCATCATTCTCAATCTTGTATGTAACCATCTCAAAATCACTTGGATCAATCATGCCCGCGTATGCCTTGTGATTGATCATATAAGGTGGTATGATGAAAGTGTAACCCTTTTTCCTCAGATAGTCAATAGCAAATCTTGAAATAGCTATGTCAAGCAGTGCTAATGCATCTTTTAGGTAATAGAAACCAGCGCCAGCAACCTTTGCCGCTCTTTCAGCATCAATCAAGTTGAGAGCTTCAAGTATCTCCATGTGGTTCTTTGGTGTAAAACTGAAGGTTGGTTTTTTGCCCCATTTCCTAATCTCAACATTATCAGAGTCATCTTTACCGTAAGGTACAGAATCATGGAGAATGTTTGGCAAACGCATCAGATAGTGCTTACACTCCTCCTCAAGTTTTGCGACGCTATCCTCAAGCTTCTTGATTCTGTCAGGCAGCTCCTTTGCTTCTTTTAGCAGCTTTTTTGCATCCTTGCCCTGTTTCTTCAACTGCCTTATCTCATCTGAAATCTTGTTTCTTTTATGGCGCAGCTCTTCCATCTCCTTCTTCTGCTTGCGCCACTTTTCATCAGCCTTGACAAGCTTATCTACCCATGGCAGCTTTTCCAAATCTTTCCTCTTCTTGAGATCCTCTCTTACAATATCAGGGTTTTCCCTGATTATTTTGATATCTAACATATATTAGGGCTCTATTTTGAGTTTATATAAATGTTTTGCTGATAAGCGACGACCACCTGGCCAGACGAGGCAGACCAGGTTCCTATATGTAGTATAGGGTTCTGGTCTGACTAGTAGGATTTTTGTGACTGTAAGACAAAAATCCTTCTGTGCCTGGGTGGTGGTCGTCGTCTGAATATTTTTTAGAAAAACTATATATACTTAGCCCATTATATAATAAACATGTTAATAGGGGTGGTTGGCAAGACCAATGTAGGAAAGAGCACTTTCTTTAAAGCATCAACTCTTGCTGAGGTTGAGATATTCAACAGGCCTTTTGTCACAATTAAACCAAACCACGGCTGCGGTTTTGTGAGGGTTAAATGCGCTGAAAGAGAGTTTAAAACAAAATGTAAGCCGAACCTTGGTTATTGCATCAACGGAGCAAGGTTTGTGCCTGTTGATTTGCTAGATGTAGCCGGCTTGGTGCCAGATGCCCACAAAGGTGAAGGTTTGGGCACACAGTTCTTGGATGATCTGAGGCAGGCAGATGTGCTGATACATGTTATTGACGCCTCAGGCTCAACAAATGCTCTTGGCGAGAGTGTACCAGCGGGTAGCTATGATCCTGCAAATGACATCAAATTCTTGGAAGTTGAGATTGATATGTGGTTCTATGGGCTGCTAGAGAAGAACTGGGAGAGATTTGCGCGCAGAGTTCAGCAGGAGCGTGCCAAGGTTGTGGAAGCTA
>JAHWHA010000025.1 GCA_019323665.1 Candidatus Woesearchaeota archaeon
ATCATCATCCAGCACCAGCTTCATATACCTTGGATTTGAAATAGCAATAAGCTGCTCGCCAAAAGCATTTATCTCGCCTTCACTCATAGGATAATAGCCAGGCTGGTCACCAAAGGCTCCTTCATAAACTCTTGCCACATCAGGAATCCATTTTCTCATCTCCTTCTTGCTGGTAAAATGCTGTATCCTGAACCTGCCCCGCGCCTTCACTCTCTCCTCCATCTCAAAAACCTGGGAAGGCACTTCATGATAGCAGCTTACATAAGCACTCAGGCAGTCATTCTGTTTAGCAAACCCATACTCACGCAGCAGTGCATCATAATATCTGTGATTGTAAGGCAAGCCCATCGGCATACTCCTCTCAAAACCCTCAACCAATATGCCTGAATTCTCAACACCAATCATCCCTTTTGGCCCGACAAGCTTTTCTAAACCTCGATCCTTTGCCCAGTTACAAGCTTCGTCAAGCAGCGCATGTGCATAATCAAAATCAGCTTTGCATTCAAAAAACCCAAACCAGGCCTCTTCAGTGCCATTATAATCATTATACCTTGAGTTCTCAAAAACACCAATCCTGCCCACTGTATTACCCCAACGCTCTGCAAGCAGAAACTGGGCATCACCAAACTCATAGAAAGGATGCTTCTCAGCGTTTAGTTCATCCATTGCTGATTCGGCTAGCGGCGGCACCCACTGAGGACAGTCTCTGTATAGCCTAAATGGCAGCTGCACAAAGCGTTTCACATCACCCATATTGTGTGTCTCAATAGGCCTGATATTAAAACCTTCATTCATCCCAACGACCCCCATCATTGAGGTAACCTCTAATTGTTTATATTTATTTTGAATTAGATGGCGGAAGATTTATTAATATACACTCCTAACAGTCAATTGGGTGATACTGATGAAAATTTGCCATATAGCAGTAATGCTTTTAGTGATAGGCTTAGCAGCATGCAATCCCCACGGCCCGACAGGTGGCACAGTTACTGAGAGATGTGGTTTTCTGGATGAGCCCTGCTGCAAGGGTGAGCTCTACCAGGATGAATGGGGTATGATAAGGCAAGACACCTGGTGCGAGGGTGACTTGTCTTGCAGAGCTGAAATCTGCGTGGAAGGACCTGAATTCCAAGCTTATGACAGGAATAGTGGATGGTAGAATTCAAAAAAAGAGAATAAAAATAAAATAAACATACTCAGCTCAGCATAGGATAAAGCTCCTCAATTCCAAATATATCCCACTCTGCCAAGTCCCTCTTGATGATCTCATTGGTTCTTGCATAGCCATACATTGTCTGCTGGTTGCACTCGCTCTCATAAACATCATCCATGCCAATTGCGTGACCAAGCTCATGTGTTGCGATGTTCTGGAAATCCATCATGCCAGGATGAGCAGTTGCATCATTTGACCAGGCAAAATCCTTCTGGTCAAACACCATGTCCCATTCACGAATCTCACCAGAGTCGTCAAAACTGGTTGCCCAGACAATCGTGACTGCAATAACTCCCGGCTTGCGGATTGTTCCGAACATCACTTCATTCTTGCCATCTGTTGATGTTGTGTCGGGACCGTCTACAACACTAGACTCAAACTCACCAATAAAATCTTGTGCATATTCTTCCTGATTTTCCCATTCGCCAATGCTATTCTCAAAAGTGATTTTAAGTGCATTCTCATCCAGCCCTTGAGTGTTCACTGGGCTAAACCTGTAACCTTCGATGAAATTGAGATTCCACTTAGCACCCATAAATCCATAGCACAATGGCTCAACTGGATCTGGATCCGGATCAGGTTCCGGTGGTATAATCTGACAATCCACGCATTCAGGCCCTTCAAAACCCTGGCAAACACCATCATCCCTGCAACCTGTTGGTTTTGCATGTCCTTTGTACACAAAAGCATAGCCATAAACCGGAGTGCCATCAACATCCTTTGCCATGCCAAGGCTGTAAACACCTGGTGCAACTTCTGCACTATCAGGCAAATCCACAATCCTTGACCCTTTCACTTGATTGTTTTCCCTGACCACCAGCGCGAACACTGATGTCAAAGCCACTAAAAACACTAATATTCCAGCAATAACTTGTTTTTTCATTTGCATCACCTTTATCATAAACGAGTAATATTGACATAATTATAAAACTTTGCAAAAAAGGAAAAAATTGGGAAGTTAAAACTTCCCTTTGCCATTGCCTCTGCCTGAGTTACCGCCACTGTTGCCACTTGAACCTCCATTACTTCCTCCACCACTATTGCTTCCTGAACCACTGCTACTGCTTCCACCGCCATTACTGTTTCCACCACTGTTGCTATTGCCGGAGCCACCGCTGTTACCTTTCCAGGAATGAGCCTGTCCTGAAGGCATTTCAGTTGCTGCAAACTCTTCACCCTCTTGCTCTTCTTCATCCTCAGATTCAGTTTCCTCTTCCTCCTCTGACTCAGACTCCTGCTCCTCTTCGTCTTCACTCTCTGCCTCCTCTTCCTCTTCTTCATCCTCGGCTTCCTCTTCCTCAAGGTCATTGGAATTGGCATTTCCCTTCACAGGTTTGTCTTTGTCTTTGCCTCTAGCTTGGCCAACTGTGGTGACTTCCTCTTTCTCAACACCCATGCTCTCTTCAAGCTCGTCAACATAATCCTCAACTTCCTCTTCTGTCAAGCCAGACTTTGCCTTAAGCTTCACCATTGTTTTCTGCTTGTTCTCCTGGATTTTCAGGCGGATGTTTTCTCCCGAGCTTTCCATAGTCTGCACCATGTTCTGCAGCTGCTCTTGGTGTTCTTCATCCAGTGGCCCAGTCTTGAGCTTGATCTGATTCATCAGCCTTTGATTCTGCTGCACCATGCTCTCTAGCTCCACCTCTGTCTCAAGCTCATCCTCAGGCTCCTCAGTTTCTAACTCACCTACAAGCTCTTCAACCTCTCCAACCTCTTCTTCAAAGGCTTGCTGGGCAATTTGGGCATGCTCCATCTTCTTCTCCTGAATCATGGCCTGCACTTCCTGCAGCCTTTCATAAGCATGCGCCAATCCACGCTTTGCCTTAGCTGCCTTGCCAAAAGTCATAATGTATCTCAACCTTTCCATTGCCCTGTCCAATCCCCAAAGAGGACTGTCAGGTGTTATCCCAGGACCAACACCTGGCCCGGCTTCATTATCATGGTTAGGGTCATATTCCCCATTCAGAATACATCCTTTGTCATCAGCATCAATCAACCCGTCACCATCATTATCCAAACCATCTGAACATTGCTCATCGCAGACATCGCCCTTGCCATCTTCATCAATATCAGATTGATCAGCATTGGATACGAACGGACAATTGTCATCGCCGTTATCAACACCATCTCCATCTGTATCATTGTCGCAAACATCACCTATTCCATCCTCATCAAGATCATCCTGGTCAGCATTGGCAACTTCTGGGCAGTTATCCACATCTCCACATATGCCATCGCCATCACCATCATTATCCGCATCATTAGGACAGCTATCCACATCACCGCATATACCGTCACCATCAGCATCATTATCAGGGTCATTAACACAGCTATCGCATACATCACCTAACCCATCCTCATCAGCATCAGCCTGGTCAGCATTTGCCACAAGAGCACAGTTATCTACTGTATTATCAACACCATCACCATCTGAATCACTATCGCATGCATCACCTATGCCATCCCCATCAAGATCATCCTGGTCAGCATTGGCAACTGTTGGGCAGTTGTCAACATCACCGCATATGCCATCACCATCCAAATCATTACTGGCATCATTTGGGCATGCATCGCATGCATCACCAATACCATCAATATCACTATCTAACTGACCAGCATTAGCCACAAGTGCACAATTGTCATCCTCATCATTAAAACCATCACCATCATCATCCTCATCACACACATCACCTAATCCATCAGAATCAGTATCAAGTTGGTCAAAATTGGCAATCTCAAAGCAGTTATCATCATCATCCAATATTGTATCTCCATCAATATCCTCATCTGTTGTAGCTGCATCGCAATCATCATCAAGACCATTGTCAGCAACTTCACTCATCCCTGGATTTACCAGAGCATTTGTATCATCGCAGTCATTGCCAGAAATACAATCAACTTCATGATATACACCATACCCGTCGCCATCACTATCTACACATCCCTCTTCCAACGCCACTACTGCATTCAGCAATAGCAGACAAAAAATCACACCAAGCCATAATCTTTTCATATTAATTACCTCCTAAAGCTCTTCAGCTTGGTCAATTGGATAAACATATATTATTTTCTCCAGAAACTGTTGTTTCAAACACCAAAATACGGCTGAATTAAAGGGGAAAAAACCTGCAATTGTTCAAGAATTATTTTTTTAGGAAAACAAGATTTTTCTTGCCTCTTTTTTCTCTATGGATAACTCCTCGCTCTTCTAACTCTGTAAGAAGCTTGCTAAGGCTAGATTTTGGCCAGCCGGTTATAACTCTTAGAGTGCCCTGCTCGCACATCTTTCCCTCCCTCTGTTGGAGAACATTCACAATCATCTCCTCATCTTCCTTCAACCCAACTACGCTCTGCTTTGGCTTTTTTGCAGTATAAAGTGATACAAAGATAGCAAGCACCAGCATGAATGCAACAAGCACCACGTAAGCAAAAACACTCTGCCTGACTTTGAACATCACATAAATAGGAAGCTCATCACCCTGCTTCAAACCGCTTCTCCCCCAACTGAACTCCATCACATTACCGTCAGTCGTTGCTGAGTCAGGTTTTGGGTAAATGCTTCCTTTCTCATCCCCTAAAGCCTCTTCAAGGGTATAGCCCTCAGGCAATATCAGCATTATATCAAGCTTTTTAATATCAGCAGGCGCAACAAAATCAAGCAGAAAACTCTCTCTGTCCAGCACACTCTTTGTGGAGTACCCAATCTCAAAATTTGAGATTTCAGAGAACCTGACAATATTGTCCTCAATTTGAGCTTCCCCTGCCTCCACATCATAAGCATCCTGCGGAAGCTCAATAACATACTCTTCTGCAGTTGAACTCAACACAACAGATTCAGCTACTCTCACATAACTGTCAACAACATCGTATCTTGCAGCATAGCTCTCAACAGAATAAGCCAATACACACTCAGTAATCAGACATGTCCATATTATGAGTAGAGCTACTCGGCCATATGCCATGAAAATTCTCAGTTGATATGACTATATAAATTTTTGCCAAATCTAAAACAAAAAAAAATACTGGCTGTTTAATACCCACAAAGCTACCGCTATATTACAGGTATTGAACAACCCATTATTAGTCACAAAGAACTAGGCACTAGTACTAGATCTTCTCAACTTTTTCTGCTTTTGGGCCTCGATCGCCTTTGACAACTTCGAAGCTAACCCTGTCGCCTTCGCGCAAAGGTCCCTTTACTATTCCGCTTGAATGGACGAAATAGTCTTCGCCGTCGTCTCCGGTTATGAAGCCGAAACTTTTCATTGCATTGAAAAACTTCACTGTTCCTTCAACCATTTAATAACCTCCAAATCAGCAGGTTGTTAATTAGAGTTTATAAATATAGTGGTTTATTACATAATTGGCCGTATTATGCTTTTTAATAAAATATTTAAATACTGTAAATTGTTAGACAAAATAGAGGTGGTGAAAAATCAACCAATTGCTTATTGCTTTAGGAATCTCATTGGGGTTGCAGCTCCTGATGTTTATACCTGCATTTCTATTTAAGACTGATAAACTCACTGACCTGTCATATGGTTTGACTTTCATACTCATTTCGGCTATAACACTTTTTTTAAATGATTTCACAAGTTACAAACCCCAAATGATTATCATCAAAAAC
>JAHWHA010000026.1 GCA_019323665.1 Candidatus Woesearchaeota archaeon
ACGCATACAAAATCAGTTATGCTGCCATCTGGCACAGGCACTCTTAAAGCTATTCCGTCCAGTTTTCCTTTAAGTGATGGAATAACTTCTGTGACTGCTATTGCAGCACCTGTTGTTGTGGGCACGATGTTAATGGCAGCATGCCTTGCCCTTCTGAGATCTTTGTGGGGAGCGTCAACTAGCCTCTGGTCAGCTGTGTATGCGTGCACTGTCGTCATTAAGCCACGCTCTATTTCAAAATTATCATTCAATACCTTGACCACAGGCGCCAGGCAGTTGGTTGTGCAAGAGGCATTTGAGATAATATTGTGTTTTGATTTGTCGTAATTATGTTCATTTACTCCCTTGACAATTGTAATATCTGGATTTTTTGCTGGGGCTGATATCAGCACTTTTTTTGCTCCTGCCTGAAGATGCTTTGATGCACCTTCCCGGTCTCTAAAAAAACCAGTGCTCTCAACCACAACATCAATTTCCAGCTCTTTCCAGGGAAGTTTTGAAGGGTCTCTTTCTGAGAACACTTTTATGAACTTACCGTTGACTACCAACCCATCTTCTTTTGCTTCCACTGTGCCTTGGAATTTACCATGAACAGAATCATATTTTAGAAGATGACCAAGTGTTTTTGTGTCTGTGAGATCATTTAATGCAACAAAATCAATAGAATTATCATTTGCTCCGGCTTGGAAAACCTGCCTTCCAATCCTACCAAAACCATTAATCGCGACTCTTACCATAATGACCACCTCTTTTATGACAATTTGCATATATTTATGTATAAAAAGCTTTTTGTTTTACCGGAATCTGATTCATGAAATCAGGTTACTATTCAGCTAATCTAAATCACCCAAAAAGGAAGTCTATTGTACAAAAACAATTATTCAATCATTTTCTCCAATTTTTTGAGTATCTTATCAAGTGCAAAGAACAAGTTTCTTTCAGTAAGTTCTGCTGAATGCCTCTTACCGCCAACCTCCAGAAAACCATTGAGCTCAAATTTCTCTGACTTTTCCTTTTTGTGGACAACCTTCATCCTTAACCCCAATTTCTCAAACCCACTTCCAGAGTCCTGAAATTTGCGGGCATAACTCCCCACAATTTTCTTTAGAACTATCAGTTCACCTCTATCCAATTTGGAGAATCCTGAAAGCTCTATGTTACCCCCAAGAGCCATTACCTCTTCTTTACTTTCTTCCTGGCCTTCAGCTTGCCTCGCGGGCTTCCCTATCTTGGCCTTTTCTGCTTTATCCATGCCCATGGGAACTCCAGCCTATTTGGTTTATATAGTTTTTGGTGGTTTAATATCAATTTGAGTTGACTAAACTCTGGAGTAGTATAAAAACTTTATATAGTGTAGCTCAGCAAGGATATATTATGGAGAACCCAAAAGCTGAGTTCTTGTTTGAGGTTTCCTGGGAAATCTGCAACAAGGTGGGCGGCATTCACACAGTTGTGAAATCAAAGGTGCACCCAATCCTCAATTATTACGGTGAAAAATACTTTGTTATTGGCCCTTATTTTGTGGACAAGGCCTCTGACGAGTTTCAGGAGCTGCTTCCTCCACCTCAGCTTAAGGAGATTTTCAAGACCTTATCCCAGGAGGGCATTTATTGCCACTATGGTACATGGATTGTGCCTGGAGAACCGAAGGCCATCCTGGTGGACTACTCAAACTATCAAAAAGAGGGCAACAGGATAAAAGGAGAACTATGGCAAAATTTCCAGATTGATTCTCTTAACAGCAGTTTTCATGACTTTGATCAACCTATAATATGGGCATATGCAGTAGGAAGGCTGCTGCAGCTTATTGTTGAATTCGGAGGTGCAAAGGTTGTGGCGCAGTTCCATGAATGGTTAAGTGGAGCAGCTTTGCTTTATCTCAAATCAAGGAATGTTAGGATTGCCACTGTTTTCACAACACATGCCACTATGCTAGGGAGAACAATGACTGGCAACAACCTTGAATTATATTCAGTGATAAACAAGATTGATCCCAATGAGGAGGCTTATAAGCTTGGCATACAATCGAAACACCAGATGGAGACTCAGTGTGCCCAAAATGCAGATGTGTTTACAACAGTGAGTGAAATTACTGGGATTGAGGCAGAGGCTTTGCTAAAGAAGAAACCTGATGTTCTGCTGCCAAACGGCTTGAACCTTGAGAAGTTTCCGACTATTGAGGAGATCACAATCAAGCACAGGCAACTTCGTGATAAGATGCACGAGTTTATTATGTATTACTTTTTCCCATATTACAAATTTGACCTGGATGAGGCCTTTTTCTATTTTATAGCAGGGAGATATGAGTTTCATGATAAAGGTATAGATCTGTTTATTGATGCTTTAGGTTCACTAAATGAGCGGCTTAAAAAAGAGGAAAGCAATAAGACAGTGATTGCATTTTTCTGGATCCCTGCGAATTTTAGGGGTATAAAA
>JAHWHA010000027.1 GCA_019323665.1 Candidatus Woesearchaeota archaeon
CAAACATATAGTTGTGGTATGTAACCTAAAACCAGCAAAATTAGTAGGAATAGAAAGCAAGGGCATGTTGCTTGCAGCTGACACCAAACCATCTCCAACAGTCTTAACAGCTGACAAAAGCAAACCAGGTGATAAGGTGTTTGTTGAAGGCTTAGATACAAAACCAAAAAAAATGGTGACAATAGAGGAGTTTGCCAAGCTTGATTTGCATACTGATGAAAAAGGTTATATCTTCCTAGGTAACAGGCAGCTGAAGACAGAGAATGAAGATATTATTGCACCTGGCGTGAATAAAAAATTCAAGGTTAGATGATTACTTTAACGCCCACCTATCCAGCTTTGTCTTCTTTTTATGGCACTCTTTACATAAAGTCCTGAGATTGTTCTTTTCAAAAGGTTTGCCACCCATATTAATTGGCACAATGTGGTCAACATCTAGTTGAGTTTTTCTAAACCTCTGATTACATATGCTGCATCTGTATTTATCACGTTTTAAAACATCTTTCCTTACAAATTCCCAAGTGTGCTCGCGATTGAACTCCTGCATGCATTTTTCAGAACAGTAGTGCCGTCTATTGCCTGCCACCTCTTTGTCACAATTGCGGCATTTGAGAAAGCCATCTGCTAAACGCATATTGTCATAATCACTTATGTTAGGCAACCTTGGCATAAATAAACAAAATCACATACAAATAAAAATCTTTTTGACATGACAAAGAACTCAATAGATTATCCCAACAACCACACGCTGTACCTGTTCAAATCTTACCTTTCCAGGATCCCTATAAGGATTGTTGTCGCCTTTCATAATCGCATACCACCCGTTTTCATCCTCGCCTATCTCAATGACCCTATGGATTATTGTGCCTGAGGCGTATTTTGAGTTATAGCTAACAATATCTCCGACACAAATCTCATCTGAAGATTTTGGCACATATTCAATAGCATTTGCGCCTGCATCTATTACAGGATCCATTGAATTTGTGTCAGTAAACTTTGCCCACTCTGCATTTTCAAAGTTGATGATGATGTGGTCATCATACACAAGAATTTGCTCTTCCCTGATGCGGTCACAAGGGCTGGGCAACTCTTCTGATTCAAAGCCAAGCAACGAGCTTAGGAAGCCCTCAGAGTCCTGCTGGGCCTGTTCTAAAGGCATATCTGCTGGCTCTTGGCTTAAAACATTTGCATAGCTTGAATATGCCACAAACCCAAGAATCAGCCAGCTAGCCAAAAGTGCAAATAATAGTGCAATCTTCACTTTGCCAGCCCCCATGCTACTATAGGTGTTAATGGAGATATTTAAATCTTTCGATAATTTTACTATTAATTAGTGGTAATAAGTTGGATATCACAACATATATAAATTCTGTCATCAAAGCAGAAGGTGATGGTCGAAATACTAAAAAACCAAGAGTGTCCGATCTGCAGAGCCAAGACCCTCGAGCTAAGAGAGGATACTCAAGATGTGCCTGGTTTTGGTAGAACTTACATTTTTTCAATGAGCTGTTCCTCATGCAAATTCCATCAGGCTGATGTTGAGGCAGAAGAGCACAAAGAACCAGCCAAATATTGTTTGGACATAAACTCTGAAGAAGATATGAAGATTCGTGTCATTAAATCGTCAGAGGCAACTGTTAAGCTTGTGCGCATTGCTGACATAACCCCTGGGCAAGGTTCAGATGGTTATATCACAAATGTTGAAGGCATTCTTGAGCGCATCAAAGAACAAGTTGAAAATGTAAAAGATTCTGAGGATGATGATGATATTGCACAGAACGCTAGGAAACTAATCAAGAAGCTCAACAGGATTATTTGGGGCAGGGAAAAGGCAAAGCTTATCATAGAAGACCCAAGCGGTAACTCTGCTATTATTTCTGACAAGGCTGTTGTGAGTAAACTTAAATAGTACTCAGCCGGCAAATTAACAAAAAGATTTTTATAACCCTTCTCGATTATCCAAGAGGGGGTGATAATCATTAAAATTGGAATAATAGGTGGCTCTGGTTTGGATAACCCAGAAATACTAAAAGGGGCAAAGCAAATTGAGGTTACAACCAAGTTTGGCAAGCCCTCAAGCCCTTTGACCATAGGCAAGATTGCTGGTGTTGATGTAGTGATACTGGCGAGGCACGGGCGTAAGCATGAGATTATGCCGACAAATGTGCCAAACCAGTCAAACATCATGGCATTGAAAGAGCAAGGCTGCACACATATTCTAGCTACAAGCGCCTGTGGCTCTTTGCGTGAGCATATCAAACCTGGTGATTTTATGTTACCAGATCAGTTCATTGACCGCACAACCAAGCGCAAGAGCACCTTTTATGAGCAAGATCGCGTATGCCATATCCCAATGGCAGAGCCTTTTTGTCCAAAACTGAGAAAATGGTTTGCAGAGTCATGCAAAGAGTTGAAGCTCAATTATCACACCAACGGCACAATCATCACAATAGAAGGCCCGCGTTTCAGCACCAGAGCAGAATCCCATATGTTCCGTGCTTGGGGTGCAGATGTGATAAATATGTCAACTGTACCTGAGGTTGTGCTTGCGAGAGAAGCTGGCATGTGCTATCAGGTTGTGGCAATGAGCACTGATTATGACTGCTGGCACGAATCTGAGGAGGGTGTTGATATCTCCATGGTACTTGAGACTTTTAAAAAGAATGCTCAGAATGTGATAAGGCTGCTAAGGGCAACAATACCCAAGATAAAAGATGAATCATGCTTGTGCAAAGAATCAATCAAAACCGCAATAATATAGGTGATGTAAATGGATCTGAAATCAAAGATAAGGACAATTCCACATTTTCCAAAACAAGGGGTGATGTTCAAGGATATCACACCACTGCTGCAAGACCCAGAGGCGTTCTGCCATGTAATCAAGAGACTGGCAAAAGAATACAAAGACAAAAATGTTGATATTGTTGCCAGCGCTGAGAGCCGCGGTTTTATCTTTGGTGCAGCCCTTGCCAATGAGATGAAGCTCAGTTTTGTTCCTTTGCGCAAACCAGGCAAGCTTCCATACAAGACAATCAGACAGGAGTATGTAACAGAGTACAGCACAGATGGGTTTGAGATACATGTTGACGCAATTAAGAAAGGTGATTGTGTACTAATTATTGATGACCTGCTGGCAACAGGAGGCACCTCAAAAGCCATGGTGAATCTGGTTGAAAGATTAGGAGGAAAAGTTGTTGGGATTGCCTTCCTTATTGAGCTCGGTTTCCTCAAAGGCAGAGAGATGCTGAAAGGTTATGATGTGTTCAGTTTGGTGAATTATGAATCTGAGTGAGTTAATGGTTCAGCCAAGCACCTCAATCTCACTTGCCACCAGTTGATTCTGACCTCGAAACTCTGTAACCTCACCAGTTATTTTAACATAGTCTCCCTTCTCAAGCTCAAGCCCTCCTGAAAGAAACACAGTAGCCTTTACGCTTTCTGGGTACGCCAAGTCAATATATGCAATCTTATCACTACTCTGCACTTGCTGAATTACACCCTCAAGTGTGATATCGCTGCCTTCATCTTGCTGCATAAGATCTCCAAGCTCAATCTCCACTGGTTCAAGCAGCTGGGAAAGTAAAAATAGCACCACCAAACCAATAAGCGAGGTTGCAGTCGCAATCCTGAGCAACAGAGACTCTTCCATAGTAACTCCAAAAAACAGCATCAAGATAAAGCTAAGCCATAAAAAACCAGAATTATTCCGAGATTACTGGAATTCTACTCTCTTTGCCCTTACGCCCTTGCTCTGGGTGTGAAGCTTCTTGCAGACACCACATTCATACCTCAAATCTGTCTTCTTGGTGTTCTTCTTGCCGAAGCGCTTCCACTTAGTTAAGGCGCCTTTAGAGAGCTTTCCAACATTTCCAGTCCCAACTCCCTCGCTTCGCTTCTTCATCCTGAACTTTGAGCCTTTTGTGAGGCTGCTAGGCTTGCCTCTCTTTGCTTGAGAAACGCGGTGCTCTGTGTGCTTTTTGCACCTTTTGCAGTACTTCTTGCGAACTTTTGGGAGTTTCATAATATATATTGGGAACTCTGGGAGCTTTAAAAAGGTTTTGATTAGACAATGCTAGCTCTTGAGCTCTTCTGCCTTTGCTTTGTTAATAAGAAGTTCCGCTATTTCCATAGGCAGATTAGCAACATCCTCCTCCTCAAATGGTCCATAGACCTCAAG